>SPCK01000096.1 GCA_004525355.1 Spirochaetales bacterium | reverse complement strand
CGGATGGTGACCGGCCGGCCTTCCATCGCCTTGAAGATTCCCACGAAATCCTTTTTCTGGAGCGGCAGGATCTTCTTGAGGGCGAGCTTGCGCTCGGCAGGCGAGTCGGCAAGGATCATCGCGCGGAAGTGGATCAGCTTTGCCTTGTCGAAGAACATATGCTCGGTGCGGCACAGGCCGATGCCCTGGGCGCCGAAATCGAAGGCGCGTTTTGCGTCGGCGGGCGTATCTGCGTTGGTGCGCACGCCGAAACCCTTGATGCCTTCGCGCGCGGAGCCTTCGCGTACCGTATCGGCCCAGACGAGAAAGGCCTCGAGTTCCTTGCCGATCTTGGCGGCCACAAGCGGTAGCTGACCCTGGAAGATGGCGCCGGTGGAGCCATCGATGGTCATCCAGTCGCCTTCCTTGAATTTGACGCCGGCCACCATGGCGATTTTCCCGGTGATGACGGCGGCGGAAGCGCCGGAAACGCAGGGAGTACCCATGCCACGGGCAACGACCGCCGCATGGCTGGTCATGCCGCCTGTGCTGGTCAGGATGCCCTCGGCCACGACCATGCCGCCGATATCCTCGGGGCTGGTATCCTTGCGAACGAGGAGGACCTTCTTGCCTTCAAGGGCCCACTTCTCGGCATCGGCTGCGCTGAATACGACTTGTCCGCAGGCCGCTCCCGGAGAGGCGTTCAACCCCTTCGCCAGGACCTTGGCTGCCTTGGCGGCCTTGGGATCGATGGCGGGGTGGAGCATCTGGTCGATGTGGTCAGGAGAGACGCGCAGAAGGGCCTCGTCCTTGGAAATCAGCTTCTCGGCGACCATCTCGACGGCGATCTTGACGGCGGCTGCGCCAGTGCGCTTGCCGGTACGGGTTTGCAGGATGAACAGTTTGCCCTGCTGGACGGTAAACTCCATGTCCTGCATGTCGCGGAAATGCTTTTCAAGGCGGTTCTTGATGGCGACGAGCTGCTCGTAGACCGTCTTGTTGTGCTTCGAGAGGGTGGCGATCTTCTCTGGAGTACGAATTCCGGCGACAACATCCTCGCCCTGGGCGTTCATCAGGAACTCGCCGTAGAACTCGTTCTTGCCGGTGGACGGGTTGCGGCTGAAGCAGACGCCCGTGCCGGAATCGTCGCCCCAGTTGCCGAACACCATGGACTGCACGGTGACCGCGGTTCCCTTGAGGTTCTTGATGCCGTTGAGGTCACGGTACTTGATCGCCCGCTCGTTCATCCAGGAACCGAAAACCGCGCCCATAGCTCCGAACATCTGTTCCTTGGGATCCTGGGGGAAATCTTTCCTGGTATCCTTCTTGACGATAGCCTTGTAGGTTTCGACGAGCTTTTTGAGATCGTTGGCGTCCAGTCCGGTATCGAGTTCGACTTTCTTGGCCTTCTTGGCCGCTTCCAGGGCGTGCTCGAAATCAGCATGGGGTACGCCGAGCACCACGTCGCCGTACATCTGGATGAAGCGGCGATAGGAATCGTAGGCGAAGCGGGGATTGTCGGTCATCTTGGCAAGACCCTCGACGGCCTTGTCGTTCAATCCCAGGTTGAGGATGGTATCCATCATGCCGGGCATCGATACGGCGGCGCCTGAGCGCACGGATACCAGCAATGGGTCGTTCGCGTTGCCGAGCTTCTTGCCCATGGATTTCTCGAGCCGGGTAAGGTTCTCGGTGACTTCCGTCTCGAGCCCTTCCGGGTACTTGAGCTTGTTCGCGTAAAACGCGGCGCACACGTCCGTGGAGACGGTAAATCCGGGAGGTACGGGAATACCGAGGTTGGTCATCTCCGCAAGATTGGCCCCTTTGCCGCCCAGGGATTCTTTCATCTTGGCATCGCCTTCGGCTTTGCCGTCACCGAAATAGTACACGTACTTGATCTTGGTCATAAGGTTATATCCTCCGTTCAGATGCAAAAAGTATAGGAAAGAACACGGACTGTCAATGAACCGTGCGGTAAGGGATGGAGAACGACGGTGGCTGGCTTTAGAGATTGATGACGAGGGTAATTACGGTCAGGTCCGATCCGGACACTTGGTTGACCAGTGATTCAAATTTAATATTGACTTTTTCGCAGGCTTCGGACAGGTAGGACAGATAGTACAGGCCCAATTCGGTGTTGGCTTCGCCGTCCGGAAGATCCTTGTAAAAGTCCTGAAGGCTCCGCTTCTTCAGATCCGCGCTCTTCTTCTCGTCAAAAGCTTCCTTCATTTTTTCGTATTCTGATTCCTTGTTGAAAATGGTGATCTGGAGACGGCCCTGCGTTCCTATTGACGAGCCGCGGGATCCCAGGCGCCATGAGAGGTATACCAATTCGCCCTTGCGCTGGAGCGAATCGATTACCTGCCTGCGCACGTTCGGGTCGAAGAGTACGGAATTCATGTCCACCGCACCCTTGAAAATCGCCTTGGCCTCGCGCTTGAGGTTGGAATTCTCGGCGTTGGTCGCGAGTTCCATGATGTTCAGGGCCACGTACTCGGCGATCTTGGCCTTCTCCATATATTCGGCAAGACTGGTCCGAATGTCTTTGATGAGCGTTTCATAGCCGTCCATGCCCTTGAACTTGGCCACGATAAACCAGATGAATGGCCTCAGCTGGTTCAGGTATTTCTCTGATAACAGAAGCTGAATGTTTTTTTCCTCTGGCAGGAGGCTTGAGTTCTTGCTGATGAACGCGTACATGGGCGCCAGGATCGTCTGCTTGATCTCGGAAATATCTTTTTCTTTCTCCTTGATGGCGTTCTGGAGAAAGGATTCGTTGATCTTGGTCTTGTTGTCGATGATATTGGCCGGATTCTTGCGATTCCAGTTCTTGATAACGTCGCTGGCCATGACCCGGTGGAAGATATAGGCGTCGTACTGGCGGTAAAGCATCGAATAGGTGATGAGCTTGGCTATGTCCATCACTTCCGGCCTGATGGTCACGAACTCACTGTTGGAGATTTCTATCTTGGAGACATAGTCGATGAGCATCATCCGTTGAAGGCTGGCCGGTGTGAAGCGATCCATGAAGATGCCGTACTCTTCAACATTGTCCGCGAGCTTGAATTTGCGCAGGTTCTTCTTGTTCTTGATGAAGAACGTCGTGCCGACCTCGGTGAGTATGACCTTGACGGGTAATTCAATTATCGTTTTTCGCTCTTGCGAACCCATGCGATGAACACTCCCGAGGTTGATGTAGAATGCCGAGTCGGCCCTGCCGTGACGCCTGTTGGTAAAGAGTATACCCGATAGAACAGGCGCTGTAAAACGGTATTGACGGTATGAGACCTGAGGCCTACTATCCCCCCTGCATTATGTATCGGCATATCGGACTCATATCGATCATGGTTTTCCTCCTGTCCGCCTCCATTTCGATGGCCCAAGGGTCGAGTGGAGCGTGGCAGTCTGCATCCGACCTGGCTACGTCCCGCCCCGAGACCATCAGGCCGGCCACGGAAATCCTCGGGCCACTCCCCGGACTTACGAGGGCTTTCATCGTGGGGAATAGCCCTCCCGCCATTGTCGTGGCGCTGCCTGCCGATGCGTCGGCCTTGTCGGGCACGCGTTGGCTGGAGCTCATCAATGAGCTGGCAAACAGGCAGGATCCGGATGCCTCGGTCCTCTTCCTGACTCTCGATGAAGAAGATGGCCCCGTTTTCGAAGACATAGAACCGGGCGCTTCGCCCTGGAAAACCGGAGGCGTGATGCGTACGCTGGCGGAACTGCATGTTTCGCTCGTATTGGTCATGGATATGACCGAGGGAGCCTCGTCGCTACGACTGGACAGCGCGGCGTATCGGCGTTTGTCGCCGCTTGATGCCGTGAAAGCGGTTCGACAGGCGTTCGCGGAGGCTGACGTCCCGATCGCCTGGTTGCCGGTCACATCCTTTTTCGCCAAGGCCGGCCTGACGAGAGGCAATGATCACCTGGAACCCTGGCTCGCGGCGGAACTGCCTGCCGTCGCGCTCGGCGGAGATTTGCGGCTATCGGGGGAATCCGTGTCGACCTCCGAAGAGCGGCTGGGCGCCGCAGTGGCGCGCCTCGCTCGCTTAAAACCGCAGGATGACAAGCGGGAGGATGCCGATGTCAACTATCTGGTCTATCCGTTCCCGGGAAAGGAACTGACGCTCGATGACAGAACCCTCCTGTTCCTTGCCCTCGGTTTCTTCGCGGCGATCTGCATGTCCGCCACGATACGTTTTAGAGCGATCGAAGCGACTGAATCCGGAAACGTCCGATCCGCGGGCGTAGTCAGGGAATCACTTCAATCGATCGTCATAGCCCTGCTGGCCAGCGGAGCTGCAGCGTTCGCTGGAAGGGCTGCCGCGCTGATTGCGACCGTTGTCAACTCCGAAAACGTATCAGTCGGCGGCAGCCCGGGCCAGATTCTTATATTCGGCACGCGAATAGCCTCCTTTCTTGCCGCGTATTTTGCGATCTCGGGGTATGCTGCCCGCGCGGGTCTGCTGCGGCATACCGATCGCGCCACGGCTTTGCGGGCCTCGGCGCTTGCCTTTACCTTTTTAGGTGTCGTCGCAATGGTGGTGCTGCCCCAGGCAGCGCCGTA
The DNA here is from genome assembly GCA_004525355.1 of Spirochaetales bacterium. GTDB lineage: Bacteria > Spirochaetota > Spirochaetia > Treponematales > UBA12059 > UBA5200. The sequence continues at coordinate 2,906 of SPCK01000096.1, read as the reverse complement.
TGCGTTTGCATGTGCACTGTGCACAATGCTCGGTACTGTGGCTGGACCAGTGTCGGCGGCATTCCTCATGCTGGCCGTGGCGCTCCCGATGCCTTATTTCCTGCCGATCCTTGCAGGTCGCCATCCCGAAATCGCTACGGCCCTCCTGTACGGCTCATGGGTAGGAGCTCTGCTCCAGGCGCTTCTGGCCGCGCCGTTCGCGCTCTGGCTCGGGGCATCGCTTTCAGGCGGATCGCGTCTCAGGCGCGGAGGAAAGCCGGCTTTCTTCTTCGCGCTTGGCCTGCCCATTGCGGTTTTGGTCGAAGCTGCGGTCCTATTGCTCCAGTAGGAAGGATTCGTACGATGCCGGTATTCTTCCATGTTGACCTGGACGCATTTTTCGCGGCGGTTGAAGTGCTTGACGATCCATCCCTCGGGGGCAAACCAGTCATCGTGGGCGGTTCGCACAGTCGGCGCGGCGTCGTCTCGACCTGCTCTTATGAGGCCAGGCGTTTCGGTGTCCATTCGGCCATGCCCATCGGCGAGGCCAGGCGCCTGTGCCCGAAAGGAATATTCCGGCCGGTCAGGATGGAGCGCTACGCCGAGTTGTCTTCGCGCGTCATGTCGGTGTTCTCCGATTTCACGCCCGACGTGATACGGGTGTCGATCGACGAGGCCAGCCTGGACATGAGCGGTACGGAACGACTATGGGGGCCGCACGAGGCCGCTGCCGCTACGATAAAGCATCGGGTCGCCGCTGATACAGGATTGAGCATATCCATCGGTATCGCGTCGAATCGTTATCTGGCCAAGATCGCCTCGGGGCTGGAAAAGCCCGACGGCCTGGTTCTCGTTCGTCAGGGGCAGGAGGCGGACTTCATGCTCGGGTTGGGTCTGGACAAACTGTGGGGGGCGGGACCCAGGACCAAGGGTCGGTTGGCGGAGCTGGGAATCGACAGCATGGCCACGCTTCTGTCCCTTTCAGCGGCGACGCTGGCCTCGATCTTTGGTGAATCGGGCGGGGGCTTTCTGTACAAGGTCTGCCGCGGAATGGATCCGGGCATCTATTCCGCCGAACCGAAGTCTCGATCCATAAGTACCGAGACGACGTTCGAACGTGACGTCCGCGACCGGCAAACCCTGGAATCGGTGCTTCTGGGCATGGCCGAGGAACTCTGCGCCCGTATGTACGAGGATGGATTGTCTTCACGGACCGTAGTGCTCAAGATACGTTACGACGATTTCGAGACCGTCAGTGCGCGCGAGACGAAGCCGGGTCCTTTTATCGGATCGGCCGGCATCTACGAAACGGCGCAGTCTCTGCTGGACCGGAAATGGGAAGGCCGGCCGCTCAGGTTGATCGGCCTTGGACTGGCGAACCTCGGGGTAGGTACCGCCGAACAGGGCAACTTGTTTGAGGATGACCGGGAAAAGGTAGCCAAACGGTCGGCTGCGGTAGAGCGTGCCGTGTTCGCCGCATCACGGCGCGGCTTGGGCAAGATAACGCGCGCGCGCCTCGTTCCCAAGCCCGACGGGAAGGATACCAGACAAAACAAGCCCTGATCCGCACGGTGCGTTCCATAGCAGGGCGTCGCAAAACCGCGAAGGCGGCGTTTTCTACTAGTTCTCGAAGGATGTCCGCAGTTGATTGGTTCGCTTGTCGAGGGCCGCGGCAAGGGTTTCACGAGCCTTGACCAAGGCATCGTCAATGCCGGCTTGTTCGGTCCCTCCCTGGCCCTTGATGCCATCAATCGCTTCCGAGAAGACGATGGTGCCATCCGCCCGGACCACCCGGAGCGTCACCTTGCACACGGCGATATAGATATTGTAAACCTTGCCCTGGAACACCATCTGGGTCGGGGTCGCGACCTCGACGTATACCAGCGCGAAGTACCCGGGCTGTTTGCCGTCGGACAGGGAGACCAGTCCCGCTGCCTGCCCGGCGAAGGCTGACATGAATCGTTCTGGAGCGACGACCCCGTTGTACGGCTTGACGTCCACGCCAAATGGCTTGAGAGAGGCCGCAACAGCGTCCAGAACCCGGGGATTGTCACTGTAGCCGGAAGGCAGGCGTTCAAGTCCGGCCACGACGGCTACCCTGAGCGGCGGCGCGTAGCCGAAATCCCTGAAGACAGTCTTGAAGGCGAAGTTGTAGCCCTCGGCGCTGAAAACCGGATACGCCCGCACCGACGCTTCCTCGCCGGTCGAGTCTATTGATGAAATCGTCGTATTTGCGAGGCCCTGGGCGTCCGTGGATACCGATGGAGTCAGCGTTCCCCCGTTGCGAACGAACTCGAATCGTATCGTCGCGTCTCCGATGGGGCTCTTGGCGTAACCGTAACTTTCATAGAGGAACACCGCAGGCATCGTCCCCTGGCCACGGGAAGCGGCCCGGACATCGCCGGTCCGTTGGGTCCCGTCTGGGCCTATCCATGATTCATGTGGTTCCAATGAAAGCCTGGGGCTGATCTCGTTGAGCGTTCCGGTGATCGAATCGACCAGACTTCGCCTGCCGGCCTTGCTGGCCCTGCCCATCGCGGCCACGTAGTAACGGATGCCCTCCGACAGGTGGTTGGAATCGATCGCCGCGCGAGCCTTGTCGACCAGCGCATCGATGCCGGCGTCCGTTTCAGGAGACGATGATACTTGCCCGCCAGCCGCGCCCGCCGAAGCGGGCGGCAGGGTACCAGCGGGTTGGTCGTTGGATACCCCGTTATCGACCCCGGGCGATGAAACGCAGGACAGCGCCAGTAACGCGACGGCCGCGACAGCGCATGCCAGGAAACGATTCTTGCCTATGAACATTTGGCACCTCCGGGAAGCCCGCGGGAATTCGATCACCAGGTAACGCTGATGGCGACTGGATCCTGTGATGTATACAGGTCTGATGAAAGCATCGAGAAACTGGCCGTGCGGCCGCTGACCTG
>SPCK01000490.1 GCA_004525355.1 Spirochaetales bacterium | reverse complement strand
GCCCGGCGACAACCTGAGCATCCCAGCACGTGCACATGCCGACGCTGGGGACTCTCGAAATAGCGAGCCACCAAGTATCCGTCCTTGGGCACGATCTTTTCGCATACGGGGCAGACCCGGCGATATTCAGTGTTGTCGGGCCAGCAATACGGGCACCCGTAAACGTGCATGATCTTGTCATTGCCACGTTTCAGGAAGATGCGCGACTTGACGAGCGCTCCCGGAGCGAGAATTTCGCCGCAAACAGGACATTTTCGTACGCCGACACCTTTTTCACGCACGATGCCGTGGCCGTCCTTGACGTAGCGAGGGGATAGGCGCTCCTTCCGTGCGGCTATGGGACGGTAGATGAGCGCCCAGAACAGCCAGAGGAGAAAGGCTCCGATGCCTGCCATGGCGGCAGCGAAGGCGAAGTCGATCATGGCTGGCATGGTAGCACGGACCGGGTCCGCAACGCAAACCTTGACCTGCTCGCCCCGCGGCGGCGATAATGGGGTCCATGGCCACCCTGTACATGGTAGCGACGCCTATCGGCAACCTCGAGGACATTACCCTGCGGGCGATCCGCATCCTGAGCGAGGTGGACACGGTGGCCTGCGAGGATACCCGGCACACGCTCAAGCTCCTCAATCACCTGGAGATAAGGAAACCGCTGGTTGCCTGCTACGCCTACGACGAGGAGAAGGGGAGTGCCCGAATCCTTCGGTTGCTGGATCAGGGCAAGGATGTCGCCTACTGCTCGGACGCCGGAACCCCGGGTATCAGCGATCCTGGCGTGATGGCGGCAGTTCGCGCGCGAGAGACGGGGCACGAGGTGGTACCCATCCCCGGCGCCAGCGCGCTCACGGCCCTGGCATCCGCCGCGGGCCTATTCTTCAAATCCGTTACCTTCGACGGTTTTCCGTCTCCCAAACCCGGCCGGAGGCGATCCCGGGTGGCCGAGCTCATGGTCCGAGCGGAGGCCTTCGCCATGTACGAGTCGCCCCACCGCATCGTCAAGCTCCTTGCGGACATCGCGGGTATCGATCCCGACCGACAGGTGAGCGTAGGCAGGGAGCTGACCAAGATACACGAAGAATTCGTGACCGGCAGCGCCGCGGAGGTACTGGCCGAACTGTCTTCCCGGGGTGAAATCAAAGGAGAAATCGCGGTACTTGTGTCGGGCGCCAAAAAAGCGTAAACTAAATCGACTGGGATGCCGATATACTGCATGAGAAAGGCAGGAGCTATCCGATGACTATCGATAGATTGAACCCCATGGATCCCATCCAGCCCAAGAAACCCGCCGGCGCGGAGCGTGCCGACCGGAATGCGCGGAGCGATTCCGTCAATCTTTCTTCGGAAGCACTGGAGAAAGCCGAGCTGTTCCGCGTCATTGAACTCGTCAAGACCGCGCCGGACGAACGCGCGGACAAGATCGCGGAGCTCAAGGCTCGCATCGACGATCCCAACTATATCGACGAGACCGTATTGTCGGGCACCGCCGATCGCATCCTCGATCAGCTCCTGTAACACAATTTCTTTGTCCTGACGAGGGCGGAAGGGAGCTTCCGCCCTTTTTTATACCTGCGGGAGCCAGGCTCTCTAGCACCGCGGCGCCTTCCGGAGGGACGATCATGGCAGATTTCCGATTTCACGTGCCGACTGAGTGCTTCATCGGGCAGGATGCCATATACAAGATTCCCTTGCTGCTGGAAGGCGGGCTGGATCGGGCCGTCCTCGTAGCCGATCCGGACCTGAAAGAAGCCAAGAGTGCCGAGCGCCTGATGGCGGTGCTCGAAGGCCGGGGCGTCAAGATCATCCTGTTCGACGAACTCAAGAATCGACCCTCCAGCGCAGCGGTCGAGGCCGCGACCGCCCTGGTCCGCGGTTCCTGCGCGCCTCTGGTTATTGGCCTCGGCGGCATCCAGACCATACACACGGCAAAGGCAGTGGCGGCCTTGGCTACAAGCGACCGCCGCGTGGATGACTGGATGGACGGCGAAATACCGACCAAGCCGCCGCTGCCCCTTATCCTTGTGCCTACGTCATATCGCGATCCCTTCATTATCTCCGGCGGCTTGGTGCTCGGCGACGCGCG
>SPCK01000014.1 GCA_004525355.1 Spirochaetales bacterium | reverse complement strand
GATTTCGCAAGCCGCAGGATGATGCGGAAAAAGCTTTCCGAATACGGTGAGGACGATTTGACCGTCGACGGCCAGGAAGGCGTCGACGCTTTCAGGAATGCCTTGTCTGACGGGAGCGCTTGCGACCTCGTGTTCCTGAACGTCATGATGCCGCACATGGATGGCCATGAGGCCCTCCGGCTCATGCGGAAAGCAGAAGCGGCAAGCGGCGTTCATACAAAAGATGAAACGAGAATACTGATGAGGACCGCACTCGAGGATCCGCACAACGTCGTGGATGCATATTTCAAGGGCGGTGTCACCGTCTGCCTGGTCAAACCGGTAGACAGGCTGGTTCTCCACTCGGAATTGGACACGTTCGGCAGAGTGCCTTTTCAGCTGGGAGCCAGAGCCGCATGAATAGCGAAGCACCCGCCGCCCGCATCGCCGTATGCGAGGATGAACGCATAGTCGCCCTGGATATCCAGAATTTCCTCAGGCGCAACGGATACCATATCGTCGGTATCTATGCCGAGGCGGAGATACTTCTGGAACAAGTGGATGCGATCGCCCCCGACCTGGTGTTGATGGACATACATCTTCAGGGTCGCATGGATGGCGTGGAGGCATCGGTGGAGCTCATGTCGCGGTGGGCCATCCCGGTCATCTTCTTGACAGCCTATGATGACGCCATCACCATTGAACGCGCCAAGATGGGACAACCCTATGGCTACGTTACCAAGCCTTTCGATGAGCGTGACCTCAAGATCGCGATTATAATTGGTCTGTATCGGTCCTCGATGGAGCGAAGGATCAGACGTAGCGAGGCGCGATATCGAGGCCTGTTCGAGGACGGCTTGGCGGCTATGTTCATATCCGACGCCGCCGGTTCCATCCTCGAGGCCAACACGGCCTTTCGGCAACTGGCCGGCAATACGGCACATCTGGATCAACTCGTCATCGACCCGGAAAATCGGCGGAGTATCGATATCGACCTGGTTGGCGGAGGGCGTCAAACGCCGTCCGAAGTCAGTTTGAGGCGGGCTGACGATAGCCAGGCTCGGGTGCTCCTGTCTTCTACGGCGATCAGGGGAGAAGCAGGCGGCCGGAATTACCTTTTCCAGGCTTTGGATATCACCGAGAGCCGGAACCTGCAGGACCAGTTGGCGCGGGCTCAGAAGATGGAAGCATTGGCGAGGCTCGCCAGCGGCGCGGCGCATGATTTCAACAACATCATCACGGCGATCCTGGGTTATGCCAAGTTGTTACGCGAGGATCTCGATCTCGAGGGCCGGCCCAACGAGGATCTGGACGGTATCGAGGCGGCTGCGCGGAGGGCCGCCGGGCTCGCGCGCCAGCTCCTCATGTTCTCGCGGAACGATACTAGCGCTCCGAGCGTCTTCTCGCTAGGCGCCCTTGTCTCCGATATGGATCGCATGCTCGAGCGCCTGGTCGGTGACGAGGTTACTGTGCGTTCCCGCTCAATGGAGGGCGACAATGTACGGGCCGAGCGTCCTCGGATCGAACAAGTCGTGCTGAACCTGGTGGTGAATGCCCGCGACGCCATGCCAAAGGGCGGAACCGTCACGCTTACGACCGGGCGGCTTATCCTGGACCAGCCCCTGCCCGGCATCCAGGGATCGGTACCGGCAGGCACATGGGCCTTCCTCAGGGTCGCCGATGAAGGAGATGGAATTTCCCCTGAAATCCTGCCTCATATCTTCAAGCCATTTTTCAGCACCAAGCCGGCTGAGTCGGGCACCGGGCTCGGGCTAGCCACAGTCGTAAGTGTGGTACGCCAAGCCGAAGGACACATGGAGCTTTCATCGACGCAGGGGAGGGGAACAACCTTTACCGTATACCTTCCCGCCGTGGATGAAGAAGGAACCACCGAGGCCGAGGAGCCGGCTGAAAGAATGACCCCTGGCTCCGGCGAGACGGTTCTCCTGGTGGAGGATGACGATTCAGTGCGGGCTCTCCTCGAGACCATGCTCGAACGAGCCGGCTACGTCGTCCTGTCCGCCGGTAATCCAGGGTCCGCGCTGCTGCTGGCCGAACGCGACAGTCGGAAACCGGATGTCCTGGTGAGCGACGTGGTCATGCCCCTGATGCGCGGCCCCGAACTGGCCGCCCGGCTCCGGACCCGCCAGCCCGGCTTGCCCGTGCTATTCCTCAGCGGCAGGCCGGAAAACGAGGTACGGGCTTCCTGCGGAGATGACGATTTCCTGTGCAAGCCTTTTAGCGAAGAGGAATTCCTCTCGGCCCTGAAATCGGTTCTTGCGGCAAGCCGGAAATAACCCTTGCGTATCAGGCCAGGATCGAGCCGTACAGCCGTGCCTCGATATCGGCAGCCGCCACGCTGGCGTACGAGCGGTCTTCCTTGGGCAGGTTCAGGTTGATGGTATCTCGGATGGTCGAGGGTTTGTCGGACAGCGTCGTTACATGGTCGCCCAGGTAGATGGCTTCGCGTACGTCATGCGTGACCAGTACCGCAGTACGGCCCGACTGGCGTCGCAGTTCCAGGAAGAGGTCCATCACTGCGATTCTCGTTTTCAGGTCCAAGGCGGAAAAAGGCTCGTCCATCAACAGCACATCGGAGGGGTACGCGAAGGCTCGGGCCAGAGCGACTCGCTTCCTCATGCCGCCGGACAAGGCAGCGGGAAGCCTGTTCGCATCGGCCAGGAGCCCGACGTCTGCCAAGGCCTCCTCGGCGGCTACCGTTCTTCTGGATCGATCCATGAAGCGCTGCAGAACGAATGCCACATTCTCGCTCGCGCTCAGCCAAGGCAGGAGCCTGTCCTCCTGGAAGGCATAGGCCGGGCGGGCGTCGGCGAAACCCATCAGCAAGCCTTCATAATCCTTGTCCAGCCCGGCCATGATATTGAGCAAGGTAGTCTTGCCGCAGCCGGATGGGCCAAGCACGACGCTCACCGAGCCTGACGGAAAGTCGAGGTCGATTCCGTCGAGGATAATCTGCTCGCCGTAGGCCTTTCGCAGGCCAGTTATGCTGTAGGCCATGTCGACTTCCTGGCAAAGGCCTCGAATATCGCGTCGCTGAACGCGCACAACAAGATTCCGGCTGCCGCCCAGGCGAATACTTCCGCTGTCTCGAGCATCACGCGGGCGGTCTGCATGCCCGTGCCCAGCGCATGCTTTGGCAGGCTGAGAACCTCTCCGGCGACCACGACCTTCCAGGACAGGCCGATAGCGTTCCGGGCGCCCGCGATGACGTGGGGCAGGGCGGATGGCAGGCGAATGTCCAGGGCTATCCTCCGCGGGGGGACGTCGAACAGCACCGCCATTTCAATGAGCCGGGGGTCGGCCGAACGGACGCCAGCCGCCACGTCGGAGGCGACCACAGGAAAGGCCATGACGACCGCCGCGAAAACGGGTACGGTATCGGAATGGAACCAGATGAGTGCGAGCAGGATGATGGCAAGGACCGGCGTGGCCCGGATCACGGTGAGCAGGGGACCCATGTACGACCGGAAACGGCTGGATGAGCCCATCAGGAAGCCGAAGGCCGAACCTAGCAGCATGGACAAGCTGAAGGCCGCCATGCCCCTGAGTGCGGTCGCGCCGAGCGCCGCGAGAAAGCGCGGAGACTCAATCAAGCCACCGAACACGCCAAGTACGCGTTCGGGCGGCGGGAGTATCATCTCGATACCCACCGCCAGCGAACCGAGTTTCCAGATGGCCACCAGGACCGCGCTGGCAAGGAACCCGTCGGCGATTCTACGCGCGGGTCTAGAGTCCGGCGTCCGCGTAGAAATCTCCATCGGGAAGTTTCCCCCCGATTGATGCGGGCGCTGCCGCCAGGAATACCGAGAGGAGGCTTTCCACCGCAGCTCTGGAGGCAGGCGCGGATAGGAAGACATAATTGGATGCCGGAATGGCTGCGGCAGCGATGGGAGCCTTGAGCCCCAGATCGAATTTCTCGACAAGGAGACCCGCCGCGGCAGGATTGGTGATGGCCCAGGCGATGGCCTGCTTGTACGCGGCGAGAAGCGCCTTGATCGCGGCTGGCCTCTGCACTATGAGTGACGAGCGTACCACGAAGGCCGTCATGGGATAGTCGTCATTTCCGGTCGCGTTCTTCCATAAGGCCGTAAGCGCGAAAGGCTGGATGAGGGCAGGATTGCCTTTGATTGCCACGGTGGCAAACGGCTCGGGGAGTACGGCAATCGCAATCCTTCCCGAGACCAGGCTTGCCGCCATCTCGGGATAGGGCATACTGAAATTGAGCCGGATATCCTTGTCCGGAACCATGCCGGCTTTTGCCAGAATTGTTCGCATCAGGAATTCCGGAGTCGCTCCCTGGCCGGCAACAAAGACCTCGCGGCCCCGAAGGTCGGCGATCGACCTGACGGAAGGATCAGCTGTCAGGATCTTTACCATGCCATTTCCGACGAGTGCCGTCATCCGGTACGGCAGGCCGGCGTTATACAGTTTCGCGGCCATGTTGATGGGTAATACAGCCGCGTCCACTTCTCCGGACAGCAATTTCGCTGCTATCGCGTCTGCCGAACCCACCGCTTCGAAGCTGGCCGTGACGGCCTCTGGCAGGATTGGCGGCTCCTCGAAAAGTTTGATCATCCCGATCCCCGTGGGACCCTTGAGAGCGGCGACCTTCATTTCAAGTGGTCCCCGTGGGGCGTTTGCGACACTTTCCCTGGTTCCCATGGCGAAACTGGTCGCCGCCAGCAGCAAAATCGCGCTCACGGCCATGTACCGTTTCATTGAACATCCTTTCGCGCGACAAGTGCACGCGTCATCAGGCACATGATACCAAGACGGAGGCTTTGGGGCAAGGTGGCGAGTCATATATGGATAAAAAAATCGCTATTAACAGGGTGCTGACAAACCGCGGATGCGGGCTGTCAGCACCCTGTTAATGACACTTTCCCTTCCGGCCATTATTACCTATAGTTGAAGTAATGAAGTGCGATGAATGTGGTGGCGAGGACAGTGTATTCTTCATACGCCAGGAGGGCCAGCCTGACGAGCGCAAGCTTTGCAGGATATGCGCCGGCAGGTTCGGTCTCGTTGACACCGAGGGCGGCCTCGGCGCCAGGCTTGAATCCTTCCTCGACGGATTGAACGATGACCCGGCGGTGGACAAACGTGCCTGTCCGTCCTGCGGCATGACCATATCGACGTTGAAAAGCGAGGGGCGCCTTGGTTGCGTTCACTGCGTCAGCGCCTTCAGGCGCGACCTGGCGCTTCTCTGGCGACGCGCCGGCAGGACCCCCGGTTACGTGGGTAAGGTGCCCGCGGGTTTGGCGGGTACCGAATCACCCGAGAGCCTGGCTGACGACCTTCAGGCCGCCATTCAGGCTGAGGACTTCGAGCGGGCCGCCGCGCTCCGCGACAGGCTCAAACGCTTCGGGAAGGAGGCGGGAACGTGAATAGCAACAGCCCCGTCATTTCGGCCCCCACAGGGGACGATTATCCCGATTATGACGTCGTCGTCCATTCTACCGTCTGCCTGGGTCGCAACCTGTCCAGTTTCAGGTTTCCATGGCGCTGTTCGCCCGAGGAAACGGCAGCCGCGCTGTCGGCGTTGACCTCGGCGGCCTCGGCAATCGGGCTGGAAATCTTCGTGTCGGGGCAGCTTTCACCCGCGGACAGGATGCTTCTCGCCGAGCGTGAACTCATTTCCCGAGCCTTCCTGATCGACGAGGCGAGCGGATTCGCTTTCGATCCATCCCGTCCCGTGTGGGTGGTGTTCAACGAGGCGGATCACTGCTCCCTTCGGGCGCGTCTGCCCGGACTGGACCTTGATCGCGCCTGGTCGTACGTTTCCGAGACAGACGACAAGATGGGATCGTTGGCGGGCTGGGCTTTCGATCCAGACGCCGGTTATCTAACGACCGAGGCGATTCGTTGCGGTTCCGGCTTGTCTGCCACGGTGCTTCTGCACCTGCCCGCGCTGATCATGGCAGGCTTGGCTGAAACTGCCTTCAAGCGGGCCATGGAGGCCGGTTTTGTTGTAGGTGGGGCCTTTGCCGCCAGAGGCTCGAGCGCCGGCAACCTGTTCGGACTTTCCTTGCCGCCATCATCCGGTGAACTGGAACGAGATGCCCTCGGAAGACTTTCGCGGGCTGCCAAGGCGCTAGCGGATTATGAGCGGCGCGCCAGAAACGATATACTTGGACAGAGTCCCGGGGATATACTGGATATCGCGGGCAGGGCGGCCGGTGCGGCTGCTTACGCCAGGCTGGTAGGCAGGGACGAAGCGGCCGACATCGTCTCCGGACTACGCTTCGGGCTGTGTACCGGAGTTCTCGAAGGCCAGAGCGTCGCGGGATTGACCGAATTATGGATAACTTCGAGGATGGCCAGGAGCGGAACGGACGGAGACGAACCGGACACGGCCGTACGCGCTCGAGTCCTTCGAAAGGCGACCAGCGCTATCAGGATAGCCCGGGGGTATATCGATGTTTAAAGGATTGACCAAACGGGCCCAGCGCCTTCTCACTGTAAGCGCCCAAGAGGAAGCCAGACGCTTTCATGCCGGCGAACTGACGCCCGAGCATGTGCTTCTGGCCCTCGTGCGTGGTACCGAAGGCACGGGCTGGCGTCTGCTCGAGTCGTTCAAGGTTGACCTGGTGGAACTCAAACTCGAGCTGGAACGTTCCGCAGTCGGAAAGAAGGGCGGCTTCCTGCTGGGTGATGCTCCCCTGTCGCGACGGTTGAAATCCATGCTCGAGACTGCCGCCGAGGAAGCCAGGATCATGTTGGGCGAGTATATCGGAACCGAGCATCTCGTCGTGGCCGCTGCAAGGGAGACATCTTCCATTTTCGAGCAGTTCCTCTCGCGCTACGGCGTGTTCTACGAGCAGCTCAGGGGAGCGCTAAAGCTCCTGTCGGCCGGAACCGACGAGCAGAAGCCCCGCGACGAAGTACCGGCGGCGCAAATCCGTACACCTCCCCAGCCATCGAGGAAGACTGTTTTCACCGGGACCGGTACCCCCTTGCTGGACGAGCATTCCCGCGACCTTACCGTGTGGGCGCGCGAGGACCGCATCGACCCGGTTGTAGGCCGCGAGCGCGAGACGAGGCGACTCCTGCGAATCCTCTCCAGGCGGAATAAAAACAACCCCGTGCTGGTAGGTGACCCCGGCGTCGGCAAGACAGCCATCGTTGAAGGGGTTGCTATCAGGATGGCCAGAGGCGACGTTCCCGAGGGCTTGCAAGGCAAGCGCCTCCTGGTACTGGACCTTGCATCCGTGGTGGCGGGCACCAAGTACCGCGGCGAATTCGAGGAACGGCTGAAGCGCATAATGAAAGAAGTGGCCGCCGCGGGGAATGTCATCCTTTTTATCGATGAATTGCATACGATAATCGGTGCCGGTTCGGCAGAGGGCACCATAGACGCATCCAATATGCTCAAGCCGGCCCTGTCCCGGGGCGAGCTTCAATGCATCGGCGCGACGACGCTCGACGAGTATCGCAAGTACTTCGAGAAGGACGCCGCACTCGAGCGCCGTTTCCAGATCGTCCTCGTCGAGGAACCAAGCGCCGAGGAGACCGTGGATATACTCAACGGCATCAAGGAACGATACGAACGTTTCCATGGCGTACGCTACGCGCCGGATGCGATCGAGGCCGCGGCTTTCTTCGCAAGGCGCTATGTGAGCGAACGCTACCTTCCGGACAAGGCTATCGACGTGCTTGACGAGGCGGGAGCGCGCAAGAAGCTCGAGTCACCGCTCCGCCTGCCCGAACTCGGAGCCATCGAGGCGGAAATCCGCAGGCTCACCGAGGAAAAGCTCGCCCTCGTATCCACGCAGAATTACGAAAAGGCAGCGGAAGTACGGGACCGGGTACGGATTCTCAAGACGGAGCTCGAAGAGCTTCGATCCAGAAACACTGCGCTCAAGAGCGGGGATTATGTTCCCGTTTCGGTAGACGACGTTCGCGCCGTTGTAGCCGAAATGACCGGCATACCCGTTGAGCGCATCACGGAAGGCGAGTCAGGCAGGCTGGTGGGGCTGGAGGAGTCGCTTCACAGGCGAGTGGTAGGTCAGGACGACGCGGTCGAGGCCCTCGCCGCCGCCGTCCGCAGGGCCAGGGCGGGAATTTCAGATCCGCGCAGGCCGCTGGGCTCCTTTATTTTCCTCGGGCCGACAGGAGTCGGAAAAACACTGCTGGCCAAGATGCTGGCCGAGAGCCTTTTCGGATCCCAGGACGCGCTCATTCGCATAGACATGTCCGATTACATGGAGCGGCACAACGCGGCACGCCTGGTCGGAGCGCCGCCTGGCTACGTAGGGTATGACGAGGGCGGTATGCTTACTGAACGCGTACGTCGAAAACCGTATAGCGTCGTCCTGTTCGATGAAATAGAGAAAGCCCACCCCGATGTGTTCAACCTGCTCCTCCAGCTACTTGAGGAGGGGGAATTGCGCGACAACCTGGGGCACGCGGTCTCGTTCCGCAATTGCGTCGTCATCATGACCAGTAACGCGGGTACGCGGGACATAGCCAGCGGCACGAAACTGGGATTCGGGGCGGAGGATGTGCGTTTCGACTACGAGTCAGTTAAAAGCGCGGCGCTGGCAGAGCTCAAGAAACTGTTCAACCCGGAATTCATCAATCGAGTTGACGAGGTCGTGGTATTTCATCCGCTGGACAGGCAGCAAGTACGAGCCGTGCTCGAACTCGAGTTGAGCGGCCTGCGCAGGCGCCTTGCCGAGCGCGGCGTGTCCCTGGAGCTGGATGCCAAGGCGATGGATCTGCTGGCGGAGAAAGGCTATGACTCGGCCTACGGCGCCCGGCCAATGCGACGGCTTATCACGCGGCTCATTGAGGATCCGCTGGCCTCCATCATGGTCGTCGGCGATTGCCCTCCCGGCGCCACGGTACGCGTACGGGAAAAGAAGGGCGAGCTTGTGCTCAAGGTGGTCAAGGTCAAGGCTGAGTCGAAACCGGAACCCATGGTGAAAAACTGAGGGGGAAATAGTAATATGATTACACCGTATCTTGAATGGAGGAGTCAGCACTCGTTCCGCGCATACGCACGGTGTATGGCATAGACCCGCGTTCCTGGGAGCACCCAGCGGACAAGGCCGCCTTGGGTACAGTCAAAAGCCTCAAGGGGCTCGACGAACTGGTCATGATCTTGGTCTCCATGATCAAGGCGATGGTGGCGCCCGTGATGGGACATATCATGAGCGGCCACGCCGTGTACAAGATGCATCATCTGGATGCTGACGAACATATCCCTCAGGCTCATCCCCATAGCCCAGATGCTGCACTTCCCCATAATCGCTGCACTCCCGGAATGGAATCGCACGAGCACGTATTCCGTACAGACTCCCGAGGAATATAGCAAGGGCGGTTGCGATTCCTGCCGAATGAGTATCGACAAGTTCAACGATCCGCTTTCAAGGCTGGCATTCAGCGTGAGGAAGGGCCAAGGACTGCTATCCATATCTTGGGACTACATCCGCACGGGTCCGCTCAGTCGACGTCCTTGCCTATCAGCCTGCGCAATCGCCTCAGCCTGTCCTCTTCTATCTGTATCCTCAGGTTTTTCTCTTGTGTAGGTATCACCAGCCCTTTGGGGCCGTTTTTCGCCCGGCGCAGGTATTTGACGTACGTGTAGTACAGATCGCCCGCGCCGGAACTCCGGCCCTTTGAGTAGTACAGGGCGAGCGTACCCGCTGAGAGAAGTATCTCCAGTGGAAAGGACTTGCCCTGCCTGCCCTTGATGAATACATAGGAGCCCGCGTAGTCTCTCGCATGAAGCCACATGTCGTTTCCGCGAACATGGCGTCGGAGCAGGGTATCGTTCTCCGCCGCCGAGCGGCCGATCAGGATTCGCCAGCCGTTCAGCTCGAGTGACAGGCCAGGGTAACGCTTGGGACTTTCCGTCGACGAGGTCCGGCGCTTCGCAAGGAAGGCCCGAATCGTGTACGGGTTTTCCTGAGCCTCGATGGCAGCTTCCTGGGCGGCCAGCTCGTCCAGGGCCGTTTGGATCTCGGCCAGTTCCGCCGCGGTTTCCTGCGCCCCTGACTTCGCCTTCCTGGATTTCTCATAATAGTCCCTGGCGGCGTCGAGGGTGCTTTTCTTGGGGTCGATGCGGATGAGTACGGTACCGCCGCGGTAGAAATCGTCGGCGTGGATGCCGCCGTTCACGATGGAAACAGTCTGGTTTGCCATCAGGATGTCACCGAGCTGCCTGAAACGCTCCGGATCGGAGTATCCGTCGGCGACTTCATTGATCGTCGCCCTGCGCGATTCAAGACTTGCCCGAACGCGGGAAAAGTACTTTCTGGCTCGCTCCAACAGCGCTTGCCGGGACAGTTCCGAGCCGTGTTCGGCATAGAACACGTCGATCCTGGCGTTGAACGATCCGTCGCCGGGCAGATCGCGTACCGCGAATTCCCTCGGGGGCGGCCCGGATTCGGCCGGTTCGTAATGGCCTCCGGCTACCTCGCCCCGTGAGGGCTTTCTTGACAGGACGTCGATGATCAGGCCGTCCGCCCGCGTCAGGATGAGGTTTGCCGCTCCGGACCAGAGCCGGGCGTACAGCAGACGCTCATTCTCGGCCCTGCCGATGCGGAATCGCACGATTCGCTCGGAACCGATCTGGTCGACCGCCTCCACTCGCGCGCCCCTGATATGCGAGCGCAGGAGTTCCATGAAGCGCTGGGGTTTTTCGGCCTTCGGGACGGGCATCCCGGTCTCGTGTACGCGACAGGCTCCGTGGGCCACGCAGAGAAGCAGCTCCGTAGCCTTACCCGGCTTGTACAGGGACAGGACAAGTGTGTCGTACGAAGGTTGTACGACTCTCTGCACCTGGGCCCCCACAATGTCGAGTTCAGTGAGGACGAGGTCTATTTCTTTCCAGTTGAGGGACACGGACTACGCGCCGTGGCAGTGCTTGTACTTCTTGCCCGAACCGCAGGGGCAAGGGTCGTTGCGCCCCACCTTGGGAACGTTTCGCACGACCTGCACGTTACGGGGCGCCGCTCCCTGGGACATGGCTCCCGAGGCCGCTTGCGCCTGCGCGTCCCGCGCCATGGCTGCGCCCGTTACCGCCCCGCCGAACTGGCCGACTTCTTCATGCTTGGTAACGCCGCCGGTGACCACGGGCCGCACGGTCCGTTCTTCCTGCCTCTGGATCCGTACGAGGAACAAGGTGGTCGCCACGGAGCGCCGGATATCCTGAATCATCGTATCGAAAATGTCGAAACCTTCAAGCTTGTATTCAAGCAGTGGATTTTTCTGGGCGTAGTGCCTCAGGTAGACAGCCTCGCGGAGTGCTTCCATATTTTCCAGGTGGTCAAGCCACATCTGGTCGATGACGCTCAGGTATTTCCAGCACAGGAAGTGATTGAGGTTATCCGTTCCCGCGGCGGCCCGCTTCTCGTCGAGGTCGTTCTCCAGGAGCGCGTCGATCGATTCGCGCAGGAGATCGGGTTTCTGGAGTTCCGGCGAATCCGGGTGAAAGGGCGCCTGGAGGCCGAAGGACGTCTTGAGTTCTTCCTGAAGCGCCGCGAAGGCAACCTGGGAATTCGATTTGGCGCTTTCCCTGTATGTCTCCAGCAAGGCGTCAAGGGTATCCCTGGCCGACTGGAGCGCCCTTGTTGCGAGGTCGCTGTCCCTGACGATGTCGTCCCGCTGGCTGTAGATGAATTTTCTCTGCTGGTTGAGCACATCGTCGTACTCAAGAAGATGCTTGCGTATCTCAAAGTTGCGTTCCTCGACGCGTTTTTGGGCGCTCTCGATAGTACGGTTGAGCATGGGATGGTAGATGGGTTCGCCTGGTTTCATGCCCACTTTCATCATGAGGCCCTTGAGGTTGGTGCCGAACAATCGCATAAGCTCGTCGTCCAGGGATATGAAGAAGCGCGAGCGGCCAGGATCGCCCTGCCTGCCCGAGCGGCCGCGGAGCTGGTTGTCGATGCGCCTCGATTCGTGGCGCTCCGTGCCCAGGACGTACAGCCCTCCGGCGACCCGCACCTCGTCGTAGTCCTTGCGCCAGGTTTCGTATTCCTCGGCCAGGGCCCGCAGGTACGTTTCTTCATCGGCCTGCGTGCCGACTCTCTTGCGAGCGCGATATTCGGGATTGCCGCCGAGCTTTATGTCGGTGCCTCGGCCGGCCATATTGGTCGCTATGGTCACGGCGCCCTTGGAACCGGCCTCCGCGATGATTACGGCTTCGCGGGCATGGTTCTTGGCGTTCAGCACCTCGTGACGGATACCGCGCCGGGTTAGCGCCGCGGAAAGCCGCTCCGATTTCTCGATGCTGACCGTGCCGACGAGCATGGGTTGGCCCTTCTTGTGGGCTTCCGCTATCTCATCGCAGATGGCCTCGTATTTCTCGTCCTCGTTGAGGAATACCAGGTCATCCTCGTCCGCGCGGGCGACAGGCCGATTGGTAGGCACCACGATTACGTCCAGCTCGTAAATGCGCTGAAACTCGGTGGCCTCCGTTTCGGCGGTGCCCGTCATGCCGGCGATCTTGTCGTACAGGCGGAAGAAATTCTGGAAGGTGATGGTAGCCAGTGTACGATTGCGGCGCGCAATCTTGATGCGCTCCTTTGCCTCGATGGCCTCGTGCAGGCCGTCCGAATACCTGCGTCCGTGCAGAATGCGCCCGGTAAACTCGTCGACGATCTGCACGGCGCCTTCCTGCACCACGTACTCCACGTCCTTGTGGAACAATTCGCGCGCGCGCACTGCCTGGGTAAAATAATGGACGAATTCAAAGTTCTGCTCGTCGAACAGGGAGCCGCTGATGAGGTTCCGCTTCTTGAGCAGGTCCTCCATCTTGGCCAAGCCCTCGGAGGTGAAGGAAATCTTCTTGTTTTTCTCTTCTACCTTGTAGTCGCCCTTGAGTTCCTGGCCTTCGTCTTCCTTGGGATATTCGTCGGTTTCAGGATCCTTCTCGACTTCCGTGAGCTGGGGCGCCATGCGCACCACCTCGCCTATCTTGTAGGTGTCGTCCTCGGCGGCGCCTGAGATGATCAGCGGCGTACGGGCCTCGTCGATCAGGATGGAGTCGATCTCGTCCACGACGCAGTAGGTGTGCCCTCGCTGGACGCGGCGGGCCGGATCCATCGCCATATTGTCCCGGAGGTAGTCGAAGCCGAATTCGTTATTGGTGCCGTAGGTGATATCCTTGCGGTACGCTTCGCGGCGCGCGTCGTTGTCCATGTCGGAAAGGATGGCGCCAACGCTCACCCCAAGGTACGAATACACGCGGCCCATCCACGACGCGTCGCGCTCGGCAAGGTAATCGTTGACGGTCACGACGTGCACGCCGTTGCCCGTCAGAGAATTGAGATAGACGGCGGAAACGGAAGACAGTGTCTTGCCTTCGCCGGTCTTCATCTCGACGATACGTCCCGAGTGCAATACGATTCCGCCCAGTATCTGGGTGTCGAAGGCCCTCTCTCCCAGGACGCGCCTGGCAGCCTCGCGGGCCAGCGCGAAGGCCTCGGGCAGGATATCGTCGAGGGTCTGTCCGGCCGACAGGCGAGCTTTGAGCTCGGACGTCTTGTCCGGAAATTCCTCAGGCTTGAGCGACATGGCCCAGGCCTCCCGCGCGTTTACCGCGTGCAGGATGGGCAGGAGTAACTTGATGTCGCGCTCTCGCTTCGAGCCGAAGAGCGCGGTCAGGGGGTTGAACGCCATGTTCGTTAATCTATATCTTTTAGCGATGCGCGGTCAAGATAAAGTCAGGGCCGTCTGTTCTGGAGGTTCTCTGTGCGAAACGCCCCGTCAGTCGCTCTCGTCCTCGCCATCGCGCTCATGGCATCGTGCTCCGACCGGAAAGAAGTACGTGTCCTGCAACGCGAACAATTGTTCACCGTAGGCTACGGCGTACTTGAGGACCAGCTCAACCTGTTCAGCCTGGAAGGCAATGCTCCGGCCCTCAAGACGCGCATCGCCATGCGTGATGGCATATTTTTCCTCTCCAATGGAAATTCCGGCAAGGTCATGACCATGTCATCGTTCGGGGACCTTCTGTCCATGGTGTACAATCCAGAACGGAATCCAGAGCCCGTCATCCTCAAGCGGGCCGATCCGGGCGATCAGGCACAGGGTCGCCTGGCCAGGACCTATCCCTTCAACGCGCCTGGCGAGATTGCCGTCGATTCGCGCCGTACTATTTTCGTTGAAGAGCGCGTGCCTGAAGAGCGCCGCTCCTATGACGAAAGCAGCCAGTCGAGCCTTGAATACGTGGTGTTGCGTTTCTCGCGGGACGAGGAGTATCTGGACTTTCTGGGGCAGGAGGGCTTGGGTGGTACTCCGTTCCCGTTGATTTCTTCCATCATGATTACGCCGTCGGACGAGTGCGTCGTCGTGTCGGTGACCGGTGAAGGCTGGTCGGTTTATTGGTTCGATCCTCAGGGCATCCTGCTTTCAACCGTGGCGATCCGCAGGGACGGCCTGCCGCGGCCCGAGCAGGAACCCAACTTTCTGCCTTCGCTCGACGGGATTGCCCTGAGCCCCGGCAAAGAAGGGCTCGTCGTCAAGATCGACTATTTCAAGGACATCGTCGATACGGATACGAGGGCCCGGACCGGAATTGAATTCGCCTCGAGTCGAGCCTGGATTTTGTCCCGCTCGACCGGTACGTATTTAGACAGCTACGAGATACCGGCCTTCGAATCCATGGTCCCGCCGGTCGCCGGCGAGAAACCGTCACCAAGGAGCTGGGACCTT
>SPCK01000180.1 GCA_004525355.1 Spirochaetales bacterium | reverse complement strand
GCGTTGCGTGCCTCTATTGTGGTATCAGGACAATCTGCGGCATTGACCCCGGCGACGATGGGCAGGTTTGTAGCGGCCGCCCTGGCCGATATCGCCGCCGATCCAGCGATCCTGATCGCCCTCGCACCCTGGCTTCCAGCCGATGCTCGTTCCGCACTGGAAGCCACAGGCTATTTCAAATCCGTTTCCTCTTCGCCTGCCGCGCCGCCTGCGCCCCGCGCATCGGGACGCATGACCGCGGCTGGAACCGATTTCATACTGTTGCAAGGCGGGCCGTAC
Organism: Spirochaetales bacterium; assembly: GCA_004525355.1. Classification (GTDB taxonomy): domain Bacteria; phylum Spirochaetota; class Spirochaetia; order Treponematales; family UBA12059; genus UBA5200. The sequence goes on along the minus strand of SPCK01000180.1, from coordinate 4,905 downwards.
GCGCTTGGCCAGATGCGCGGTGAACTGGCATCCTTCGGCCTTGCCGCTTCCGAAGCGACAGTGGCTGAATTCGCGCGCTTCCTGGCTGAACACCCCGAATGGAACGCAGCGGCAAGGGACTCGCTGGTGGCCGGCGGTCTGGTCGACGACGGTTACCTTTCAGGGTTCGACGAGGCGAACGGCAACGAACCAGTCCGATACGTCTCCCGGGCGGCCGCATTGGCGTATTGCCGGTGGCTCTCCGACCGGGCGCCCTCCGGCTATCGGTTTACTCTCCCTTCCGAGGCGCAATGGTCCTACGCGGCCGCTGCCGGCCTCCCTCGTTCCGGCATACTGCTCGAGCCTGGCCGAAGCGGCCCGGTTCCAGTAACCGCCCTGGTTCCTGATACGGTGGGTTTCAAGGGTCTACTCGGTAATGTCTGGGAATGGTGCGCCGATTCCTTCGCGATCCAGCCGGCTGCCGGCGTCATCGGCCGGGAATCGTTCCCATCCGCCGAGGGCGTGGTACGTGGAGGTTCCTGGGCCAATCAACCGGGAATCGTTGACCTTTCCTCGAGGGGTCCCATGCTCGCTTCGACCTCATCGGCTTTTCTGGGATTCCGCGTGGCCCTCGTTCACGTTACGGATTGATCATGGAAGGACGCAAGGTCATCGCGCTCAACCGCCGCGCACGGTTCGACTATACCATCGAGGAATCGTTCGAATGCGGAATCGTGCTCGAGGGATCGGAAGTCAAGTCCATACGCCTCGGCAAAGTCTCCTTTCCGGATGGCTTTGCGGTGTTCGAAAATGGGGAACTGTGGCTCAGGAACGTCAATATAGCGGAGTACAGCTTCAGCTCCATGTTCAATCACGACCCTGAAAGGCCCAGGAAGCTGCTTGCGCATGCCCAGGAACTCAAGCGGCTGAAACGCCGGGTCGATGAAAAGGGCTATACGCTCATTCCCCTTGATTTCCACTTTACCAAGGGCAGGATCAAGGTCGAACTGGGATTATGCAGGGGCAAGAAATTCGGCGACAAGCGCGAGGCCATCAAGGAGCGTGACGTCAAACGGGATATCGCGCGCGAGTTCCGGGAGCGGCAAGTCTAAGCCATGGCCGGCTTGCGCGTGACCGGCGGACGCTACCGCGGCCGGATAGTGGAAGTTCCCAAGGGCCCATACGAGATACGGCCCGCGATGGATCGTATGCGGGAATCCATCTTCTCGGTTTTGGGCGATCTAACCGGCCGCTCATTCCTCGACCTCTTCTCGGGCTCAGGCATCGTCGGGCTGGAAGCGGCAAGCAGGGGCGCGGCGCCCGTGGTATGCGTCGAGCGGGATCGGGCCAAGTTTCCCGTACTGATCAGGAACGTATCGATCGCTCTGGAGCGCATCGAATGCCACTGCCTCCCGGTCGAACGCTACCTGCTCAGGCTGGATCGGTCTTTCTCCGTGATATTCTGCGATCCGCCGTTTCCATACGCCCACAAGGCCGAGTTGATTCGGAGCGCGGGGGAACGCGGCGCCCTGGAGCCCGGCGGGCTTTTACTGCTGCATTATCCGAAAGGCGAGGTTCTGCCGGAAGCCGTCGGTGACATCGTCACGTTCGATGAACGGGTGTACGGGAGATCCATCGTCCGAATATACCGACGCGGCGAAGGAACGGGCTCAACGGTCGAGTAAACGGAGGATACGGATCAGACGAAGCTCGGAGACGGGAAGATCGGGGGAACGACTCGGGAGTTCCAGACCGGATAGCGTCTTGGACCGTTGCGTATCGTTGCTGGCATTATCTTCGCGCTCCACGACACTTTCCGACAGTCGGGCAAGGGTTGCATCGTTGAAATCCATCCAGAGCTCCGATCCCGGCCATGGTATTCATGCCGCAGTCCAACGGAGGCTCTTTCAAAAGTCAGGGGACTTTTAAAAAAGCTGCCATAACATTGCGCAGATTGCATAGCGATTCAACTAAATGGTACGAATCGCGAACAACTGCAAAGCCAATTTCAAAAGCAACCGACTTATTAAATTGGCTCAACGGGTTGATATGTTGTCTTTCACATATGTTCAAGATGTAATCTAGCACGGATGGCACGAAATTCAATGCCGAAGGCACTCGAAAGTCTGCCAGATCGGCGAAAGGGCCACTCATCGACCCGAAAAGGCCACCGCATCAATTGAATACTGGTAACATGGTTGTGAATTGATTATTCTCGGGATGTCGCGTATATTTTTGAATGCACATCGTACCGATGCCGTTCGGTATCGTTTACGCCGTCTCTGCAAGCAAGCCAGCGAGGTCTTTGCGCTACCTACCGGTTCCTGCATGGGGCTCGACACCATTCAGAAAGGCGGACGCGGTGCGTCCCGGATGGTCACTACATGGATGAAAGCATTTTTGACAAATTCCCCGAAGGCGGCCTCATCAAGACTGTCGACGAGCCCAACGAGGAACTGACTCCCGAACAGAAAGCGCAACTCAACCGACGCGGCAATGCCCTTTTCAATCAGGGAGAGGTGGATACCGCCAGGAGGATATTCCAGACGACCGGCTATTCCGACGGGCTCATCCGGGTCGGCCAGCGCTGCCTTGACGACGGCAAACCGGTTGACGCCCTCAAGATGTTCAAGCTCGCACACGATGACGGAAGGAGCGAAGAGCTGCTCAAGAGAGCCGCTCTTGCCATAAGAAAATTACTGAAACAAGAGGAAATGCCATGAGCGAACCTACCAACAAGGACCTCGAGCAGGATTCGGACGCAGGGATGGCCCCCCAGCAGGATTCGGAGCTCGTGGAGATCGCTGACCTTTCAAAAAAGGGATACCAATACCTGAAAGAAAATCGCGTGGGCGAAGCGGAACACAATTTTCATAAGATTATTGAACGCGATCCGGAAAACAATTATGCGCTCGTCGGTTTGGGCGACGCGGCGCGCAAGCGGGGCGCCTATCGCGATGCGGTAGATAATTATAGAAAGTGCCTCATTTATCATCCAGGCAATAATTACGCGCTTTTCGGGTTGGCCGATTGCTACAAGGCGCTCAACCAGTACCAGAAGGCAATCGAGATATGGGAACAATATCTCCTGCATGACAACAAGAATATCACTGTCCTGACCCGCATCGCGGACGCTTACCGCAAGGTACGCGACTTCCGCAAATCCAAAGCCATCTATCTGCGTGTCCTTGAGATGGAATTGGACAATCCTTATGCCCTTATCGGTCTCGGGCACCTGCACTACGACTTCAAGGAATATCGCGATGCCCTGCACTATTGGCAAAGAATGGTCGATGCGCAGGGAGACAGCGTCGACATCAGGGTACTGACGTCCATCGGCAACTGCTACCGCAAGCTCAAGCAATTCGACCTCGGCATACCCTACTTCGACAAGGCCCTGGCCAAGGAATCGGGTAATTTTTACGCCCTGTTCGGCCTGGCCGACTGCTATCGCGGCACAAGCCAACCCCAGCGCTCCCTGGATTACTGGAACCTCATACTCGACAAGGATCCGAAGAACAAGGTGATACTCACGAGGGCGGGCGACGCACTGCGCAGCATGGACGACTTCGAGAAAGCCGTCGACTACTACGAACGCGCGCTCAATATTGAATTCGACGTATACGCCGTACTGGGTCTGGCAACCATTTCGCGCCTGCAGGGCAAAGTGCAGGACGCGATTGACTCGCTCACGCGCCTGGTCCAGAACGACGGCAAGAATTACCGCCTTCATCTCGAGCTTGCGCAGTGCTACCTGGCCACGGGAGACAAGCGCAGGGCCGAAGAGACCCTGGTCGAATTCCAGCGGCTTGGCATTCGAAATCCCCATATCATTGAACTTCTGGCCAAGATCCAAGCCTGATGCCTCTCTTTCGCGAAGGCGCGACCGTGAACGATGTACCGTACCCCACCGGGTTGATGCCTCGCGAGATTCACACGGCTTTCGGTATGGACAGGCCATTCCGTGGTACGCAGGCCTTCAAGTGGATACACAAAGGCGCGAAAACCTTCGGGGACATGACGAATTTCCCCGTGCTGGAGCGCGAACGACTTTCCGGCTTGGCGCCATCGCTGTACTCAAGCTCGGTCAACGAGGTTCTCGACGATCGCGACGGATCAGTCAAGCTCAAGATTCGTCTGAAAGACGGCGCCGCGGTAGAAGCGGTGCTCCTCGTGGACCCCGAAGGGCGCATGACAGCTTGCCTGTCCACTCAGGTCGGATGCCCGATGGCCTGCGCATTCTGCAAGACAGGTACGCTCGGGTTCCTTCGCAATCTGGCTGCCCACGAAATAGTCGAGCAGTACCTGCACCTGGTGCGACTGCGCGGCAGGATCGGCAACCTCGTTTTCATGGGCATGGGCGAACCGTTATTGAACCTTGACGCGGTACGCATCGCGATAGCTATCCTGACCCACCCCGATGGATTCGACCTTTCATCCCGCAAGATCACCATTTCAACCTGCGGAATCATACCCGGTATCCTCGACCTGGCGGAGAACGGCCCCCACGTCCGTCTGGCGGTTTCCCTGACTACCGCAGACAATGACCTGCGTAGCGCCCTCATGCCCGTCAACAAGACCTGGAATCTCGCCGAGCTCAAGTCGGCCCTTCTTTGCTACCAGGAAAAATCCGGCGATCGCATTACGCTCGAGATGGCTATCATGCGGGGCGAGAATTCCGGATCGGAAAGCGCCCGCGCCCTGGCCGCGTGGACTACGGGGCTGAAGGTACAGGTGAACGTCATCCCGTGGAACCCCGTAGAAGGACTGCCGTATCACGAACCGTCACGCGCGGAGGTCGATGCCTTCGAGTCGGAACTGGAACGCCTGGGCGTGAATGCCGTACGCCGCGCAAAGCGCGGCCGCGGCGTAGGCGGGGCCTGCGGACAGCTCGGAGATACGCTGACGCCGGAAGCGGACTGACGC
>SPCK01000400.1 GCA_004525355.1 Spirochaetales bacterium | reverse complement strand
GCCCTCGGCGCCGATCCGGCCGTAACCTACGCCTCGACCGCTCCGCTTCCAGAAGGCGTGTGGGAGATGATGTTCGCCGGATTCCTGCGAGGCGCGCCGGTCGAAGTGGTCAAGGCCACGCTGTCGGATATCGAGGTACCCGCCAACGCCGAATTCGTGCTTGAAGGCTACGTCGATCCCGCCGAGCCACTGCGGATGGAAGGTCCTTTCGGCGATCACACGGGCTACTACTCCCTGCCCGACCTCTATCCGGTATTCCACCTTGAGCGCATCACCAGGCGCAGGCACCCGGTATATCCGGCGACCATCGTCGGCAGGCCCCCGATGGAGGATTGCTGGATGGCCAAGGCCACCGAGCGACTCTTTCTGCCCTTCCTCAAACAGATCTGTCCCGAGATCGTGGACCTGAACATGCCGCTGGAAGGCGTCTTCCACAACTGCGTCATCGTTTCCATAAAGAAACGCTTTCCCGGCCAGGCCCGAAAGGTGATGAACTTCCTGTGGGGCATGGGTCAGATGTGCTACACCAAGCTCATCGTGGTCGTGGATGAAGAGGTGAATCCCCACGACGTGTCGGAGGTTGCCTGGCGGGCGTTCAACAACATCGACGCGCGGCGCGACCTGGTCGTCATGGATGGCCCCCTGGACGCGCTTGACCACAGTTCGCCCCTGCCGCGCTACGGCGCCAGGTTGGGCGTGGACGCAACCCGCAAGGGACCGGACGAAGGGCATCCGCGGGAATGGCCGGAAACACTGACGATGACCGACGACATCGCCCGCACGGTGACAGCCCGTTGGAGCGAGTATGGTCTTTAGCGGGCTGCTCAGGCAGGCCCGACTTGTGGGCGACGCCGTGATGATCCGGCATACCCTGTTCAGCCTCCCCTTCGCCGTAGCGGCAGTGCTTCTGGAAACGAATGGAAGGCCTCCTGCGGTAAAGCTCCTGTGGATATGCCTCGCGGCGATAGGCGGCCGGAACGCGGCCAACGCCATAAACCGAATCGTCGACAAAAACATCGATGGCAGGAATCCGCGTACCGCGGACCGACACCTTCCCAGCGGCACGCTTGGAACCGCCGTACTGTGGATCTTCGCGCTGGCCATGCTGGTTCTGCTGGTCGTCTCCGCATTCATGCTCAATCCGTTGTGCGCGGCCCTTCTGCCGGTGGCCGGTTTCATGGTGTTCGGCTACTCGTACACCAAGCGCTTCACCTGGCTCTGCCACTGGTGGCTGGGAGCCACCTGCGCCATCGCCACGATGGGCGCCTTTCTGGGCATCTCCGGGCGCTTCGAGCTCCGCTACTTCGTGCTGTCCGGCGCGGTGACGCTCTGGGTCGCCGGTTTTGACGTGATTTACGCCCTCCAGGACATCGAATTCGACCGGCGGGAAGGGCTCAAGTCGATACCCGCCCGCTTCGGCGCCGGCGGCGCACGGATCATCGCGGCCCTGTCTCACGCGGGGGCTGCCCTCGGCTTCGTGCTCGTACCTGTTTTCTGGCCTATGGGGCCCGCCTACCTGGTGGGCGCGGGCATCGCTGTCGTCATGCTCGCCGCGGAACACATAATCTCGCGCACAGGAACGGAGCGCCATATCAGGATAGCCGCCTACGGAATCAACGAAATCCTGCCGCTCGTACTGCTGGCCGGGGTCGCGATCGACCTCTATCTGGTATAATCCACGCCATGGCACGTTATCTGGTCTGCGTCACCGGCGCATCGGGCGCCATCTACGGGCTCCGCCTCATATCGGCCCTGTGCGCGTCCGGCGCCGAGGTCCACGCTGCGGCGTCGCCCTGGGGCAGCCGCGTCGTCCTTGAGGAAACCGGCCGGGACTTCAGGCAGTGGTGCGATTCCACCGGCGTCGCGGCCGTCCATGATCCGGCGGATCTCGCTGCCCCCGTATCCTCCGGATCGTTCAGGCTGGCCGGTACAATCGTGGTTCCCTGCACCATGGCGACAGCCGCCGCCATCGCCACGGGCAACGTACGCAACCTGGTGCACCGCGCGGGCGCCGTAGCCCTCAAGGAAGGCTGGCCGCTGATCGTCGTGCCGCGCGAGGCGCCCCTGTCCGTACCCGACCTGCGCAACCTGCTCACGCTGGCCGAGGCGGGGGCGGCCATAATTCCGGCCTCGCCCGGCTTTTACCACCACCCCGCTACAATAGAAGATCTCGTGGATCACCTCGTCGGAAAAATCATGGATCGACTCGGTATCGACCACGAATTGTTTGAACGCTGGAAAGGATCCATCAAATGAAAAGGGCATCCATTGCGCTCGCCGCGCTCGCCCTGTTCTCGCTGGCCCCTGCCTGGTCGGCCGGCACGGCAGGCGCGCCTCTTCGTTTCGGCATCCTGCCTGATTCCGATTCCATTCCCTTCATGGTGGCGCAAGCGGAAAACCTGTTCGCCGCAGAGGGCGTCAATGTTGAGATCGTCCGGTTCACCAGCCCGGTGGAGCGCGACGCCGCGTTTCAGGCCGGCGCGGTCGACGGTGTCATCTCCGACGTCATCGCGGCCGCGCTCGCCGTCCAGGGCGGCTTCGACGTACGCATCGTCAGCGTCACCGACGGCCGCTACGGCCTGGTCGCCGCGCCCGGCGGAAGCAAGGACCCCTTGGCCCTCAAGGGAAAGTCCATCGGCCTCTCGACGAACACCATCATCCAGTACCTGGT
>SPCK01000500.1 GCA_004525355.1 Spirochaetales bacterium | reverse complement strand
CGCCTCGATCCTGTCGCTGGCCTCGCTGGTCATGCAGGCGGGAGGCTTCATCGGAGCGGCTCTGTTCGGCATCGTGGTGGGCGCGACCTCGATCCGCGTGGCGTGGATAGGCGCGGGCGCCGTCCTCTCGGTCTCCGCCCTTTTCTACCTGGCAGGCGGCAGGCACCAGGCGGGGTCCTCGAAAGCGGCCGACCGGGGCTGACCCGCACGCTCCCGCGCCCGACACTCCTCGCTATCTGAGCGAGAAGCTACCTGTTTCGTCAAAACCCAGCTGGATGGGTTCCTTGCGTATCTCGTCGGGCAGCTTGATCGTCGCGGAGCCCCGGAGGCCAAAGCTGCCCTTCCTGCTGGAGAATAGAGCCTTGACGTTGGCCGATAGCCGTTTCGAGCTGAACGTATTGGTCACGGTGACGAATATTCGTTGGCCGTCCTGCCTGATGTCGCTGCTGGTACCTACGACCAGGCTTTCTCCGTTGACGAACAGCTCGTACTGCAGCTTGTCGAAGGACAGCGCCGCCCTCGCATCGTTTCGGATCTCGAGCGTGAAGGTCACGGTGAGTGGAACGTCGAGTTCCGCCGGGTCGATAACCGGCGCCGAGGGCTTCTTGCCAGCCAGCACGTCAGCTATCACCGAGCGCGCCTTGTCCGCGTCCACCTTCTTGCCTGCCTTGGCCACGGCGTTGGCCACTTCCTTGGCGCTCGGCGGCCTGACGGTGAAACCGGTGACGGAAACCACGGGCTTGATGGCGGGTATCTTCTTCTCGAGTTTGTACGAGAACGAAATGTCAGCCGGCAACCCGGGAATCTTCGGCAGGGGGATGACCAGTTTGCCGTTGATCACGGTGTTCAGCCAATCCTTGCTCGTGTAATCCTTGACCAGCTTGATGATCGCGTCGTAGGTCAGCGTAACGGTGAACACATTGGACTTCTTGCCCCTGGCGCCGACGCTGAAACCGCCCTTGCTGGCCGTGGAGAATACCTTGGCGCCCTCTACCGAGAAATCGAGGCTCATGCCCGAAAACGACAGCCCCACAGGATAGGGGTTCTTGACGGTGAGCTCGAACAGGAACGTGATGTCGCGCAGGGTGATAGCCTCGACCTGGAACCGTGTGATCTCGGCGGTCGGCTTGGCCAGGGTCTGGGCTCCGATTCCCGCTCCGAGCGCCAGACCGATGAACGAAGCGAGCATCAACGCTTTTCCGGAAGTTCGCATGCGGGTCTCCTTGCAGAAAATATTTTCGCCGTCGGATAAGCCTCATTCAAGCGCGGGGCTCTCCCATAAATAAGCTCTATCGTCCTTATTCCTTGTCGACGGGACGACCCTGCCCGGAAGCATAGCGCGCCAGGAACGCATCGTACAGGGCGCATAGTTCCTGTACGAAGGCCGGCACCGTCAATTCAAGTCGGTCGCCGTCGCGAAGGATGAGCGTACGTACAGGAAGCACGTTGCTCGATGTGCTGGTGACCATGAGCGCAAAGCGACCCGACAGAGCCTCGGATTCGGCAAGGCTCCGCTCTTCTGTCCCGATGCCGGTCGCACCCAGGGCCTGGATGAGCGTGCGGCGAGTAATACCTTCAAGCACATCCGCGGCCGGAGGAGTATAGACCGGACCGCGGAAACCCGTGGGGACATCGGCCGCCACGTAGAATATGTTGGTCCTGGTACCCTCGGTAATGTAGCCGCGGGTATTCAGCAACAGGGCGTCCCAACTACCGGCGGCGCTCGCGCGACGAAAGGCCACCGTCGACAAAAGGAGACTCAGGCTCTTGGCCCGGGGGAACTGCCGCTGGCCTTCAAAGACCATGCACGACACCCCGCCGCGGGTGACATCCGGGGGCGGAACGATCGCCGGCAGCGCGAAAGCGTACCAGTCGGCGTCCCTCCCGTCCCGACTGACGGCGATGATCTTGAGATTGCACTCTGGCAGTCGGTTCGCTTCCACCAGGCGCCCCAGGGCAGCCATGATGGATCCCGAAACGATGGAATGGGCTATACCGATCATTTCAAGGGACTGTATCAACCGTTCCTCGTGGAATT
>SPCK01000440.1 GCA_004525355.1 Spirochaetales bacterium | reverse complement strand
CTGTCAGGGACAACAACTGGACTGTACGCGGAAATACCCGAACGCGTCCGGATTACCTACTATATTTCCACGTTTCTCAGGGACAAGCATCCGGGGCCAGCCGCGATAGAGGATTTCCTGCGCGAGATCGCATCGGCTTCAAGGGGCAGGATCACGACGCGCAGTGTCGATCCGACCAAGAACCCCGCCGAGGCCGAAAGCTACGGCGTCGCTCCCCAGCAGATGCAGATAGTTGAACAATCGGAGCAACGGGTGGCGCTGGTGTATACCGGCATCGTCGTCGAGTACCTTGACCGCTATAAGACCCTGCCGGCGATCATTTCGACCGAGACGCTCGAGTACGAGATCGTCAAGGCGATACGCGCGGTGGTCAACGACCGTATTCCGGTGGCCGGGCTCCTGATCGGCGACGACGACAAGACTCTCGAGAACGATTACCGTACGCTGGCCGGCGCGCTGTCCCTCGCCGGCTACCGGACCAGGCAAACAGCGCGCGGCCAGGCCGTGGATGACGACGTTTCCGTGCTGTTCGTGATCGGCAACGCCGCGATGGATCGTTATGACGCGTATTTTGTGGATCAGTACCTGATGCGGGGCGGGCGGGCCTTCTTCGCGGTCAAGGGCGTCGAGGTCAATCCAGATTACGGCCTGGCGGCGACTCCCGTGGCCGCCGGAGGCATGTTGAGCGTCCTCTCGGCCTACGGGATAGATGTCAGGCGCGAACTGGTGCTCGATCAGTCCAACCTCAGCATTCCCTTCCAGACCCAGGGGCCGACCGGCGGCGTCGCCATCAACTATATTCGATATCCGCACTGGATCGCCCTGGATGCGCGCTTCGCCAACCCGGACAATCCCGTTACCGCGCGTTTCGGCGGGCTCGATCTGTTTTGGCCAAGTCCCATGACCACCAGGAGCATCGACGGGGTTTCCATCGACGAGCTGATCAAAACGACGCCACGGGCCTGGAAGCAGACGAAGGATTTCGCAGCCGGACCTGACGACGTGCGCCTATACGACCTTGAGCGCGCGCAGACGGAAGGGCAGTACCTCGTGGCCGTTGCCGTCGCCGGCACGCTTCCGAGCGCCTTCGCCAACGGTGACCTGCCAGCGCGGGAAGGCGCCCCGCTGGTACCGGCGCCGCGAGCTCGTTCCGAGGATACGCGCATCGTGGTGGTGTCTTCAGGCGATTTTCTGACCGACCTCATGAAGATGAGCGACTCGGGCTTCAACGCGTCATTCGCGGTGTCGGCCGCGGACTGGCTCGGTTCAGACGGCGACCTGGTCGCCATTCGCTCGCGAGCCACGCAGGACCTGCGGCTGAACAGGATCAAGGACGAGGGAATCCGGGCCTTCCTGAAATCGGCGACATATGCGGTCAACCTGTTCCTGGTTCCTTTGGTGGTGATTGCAGCCGGAGTTCTGCGTTCCCGGAAACGTTCCAGGCGTGAGAAGGAAGCCAGGTCGTTGGCCGGAGGCGAAGCATGATGGACTATACATTGAAGGTGCGCTCCCTGGTCGCGATCAATGTGCTGCTCGCGGTCGCCATCGCGCTGGGAGTACTGTTCTCGCCAGCACGGACATCAGCCCGCTCACTTCGCGCCACGCTCCTGGATTCCGGCGCCCAGGCGACCGTGCTCAAGATAAGGACGGGGGGACAGGCCTTGGAGCTGTACAAGTCGGGGGACGCTTGGTTCCTCAACGACGGCGGGACAGCCCTGCCGGCCGACTCAACCAGGGTGGCCGCGTTCCTGTCTACGGTCGGTGAAGTCGACCAGCTCGGGCAGGTCGCCTCGTCCCGGTCGGCATGGGCATCGCTTGGGCTGGAAGGCGAGGGGGCCATCGGGTTTACGGTCAAGGATTCCACGGGGCTCGTCCTGGCCGACATAATCGTGGGCGATTACACGCCGTCGAGCCAGGCGGTGTACGTGGCCAGGGCCGGATCTGACGATGCATGGTCTGCGCCGGTCACGTTCGCCTCGTATCTCAAGGGCTCCCGCGCTTCCTGGCTTGACCGCAGGCTATTCCCCTCGTCTCCGGCGCCACAGGACGTACAGGAGGCAATCGCGCGCGGCATCCTTGAGTTGGACAGCGGCGAGAGGCTGAATATCGACTACCGCCTGATCCGGAACGGTGCGGGTTGGTCCACGAGTGGTACGGGACTGGATTCCCTGAGGGTCGATTCGATGATACGAAGTGTCCTTGGGTTACGGGGAGACGAGTACGCCGAGAACGGGACCGCTCCCGCCGCGACGGCCCTACGGGTAGAACTTCGGCTGGGCGACGGCAGGAGCATCGTACTGGAGCTGGCGCCCCGAAGCGCCGATGGCTCTTACCTGGTCGTCTCATCGGAACGGGATCGTCCGCTGTACCTGCCCTT
>SPCK01000329.1 GCA_004525355.1 Spirochaetales bacterium | reverse complement strand
TCCGCGAACTCTACTGCCACGGAACCATGGTAGGGGGCGAGTAGTGTCCACATGCGGGACATTCTGGCAAGGTGGGACATCAGGCCGAGGTCGGTCCAGTACGGTTCGTCGTCCAGGATTCGCATGAGAGGACTGATTGCCGCGGCCTCGACCCGGCGCATGAAAGCGTCCCGGCCGGTATCACCAGCGAGCCCGGAGGCCCGTATTTCCGGATGCCAGGGGCCGTTGCCCGTAAGCCCCAGAAACAGTCCTCTGGTCAGGCAGCCCGGGCGCCTGCCACGATCGGAACCCCAGGGCGACCATGTCCCGCTCACCATTGGCGAAAGCCGGCCCCAGGCCGGCCGCGGATAGATGGCTATGGAGCCCTCCGCTCCTGCTTCCCTGATAGCGTCCTCTCCGGCTCGGCCCCATAATCCGGCGAATTCATTGCCGTGCTGCACCGCGTCACTGTCACCGTACAGCACGGCGTCCGGCGGCGGGTCTATCCACGAGTCGCCCACCCAGCCGGACAATCCGCGCCCCAGGATCTCGGTCTTTATCCGATCCTTGATCCACATGAACGCGTTGGGATTCCAGAGGTCGGGAAGTGCGTCGGACCGGGTGGACCCCAGCAGGTAATCCGAGCCATCCGACCGTTTGACAAGAAAACCCCGCTCGGACGCCTCGCTGAAGAGCGCGGAATCCCTGGATAGACGGGGAGCGAGCGTAACCAGGACCCGGATGCCTGCATGTTTGAATCGAGCCGCCTCGTCCTCGAGCGCCGGATAGAGCCGGGGATCGGGAATCCAGCCGTAGCTTGCGGGGTTTCGCCCTTCCTGGGACCCCTGCCAATCGCGAAGCAGGATGGATCCCAGGTGGATGCCGGCTTCGAGGGCACTGTGGACTCGCCGGGAGATTTCCTCTACGCCGCCGCGAACGGAAAGGCTTATTCCTTCCAGCGGCCAGGCAGGATACGACCGGCTGCGTTCCGAAGAACCTGCGGCGCGATTCAGGCCAGCCGCCGCATCCGAAACGCTTGTGCACAGGCCCAGGCACAGCTCGTCGGGTACCGACCAACAGTCAACGGTCAATTTGTGCTGGCTACGGCAATCCAGTATGACCGGCGCACCCGTAACGATGCGCATGATGCGGCGGCCGTCGATGAGTGCGGTCGCATCGCTGGGAAGGGACGGGTCCGTCGGGCGGAGCCCCCCAACGGCGGCGCGGGAATCCAATACGATTCGCGAACCCTTCAGGTTACGTCCCGCGAAACGCTCTCCGCCGCCGAATACAGTTTCTCCGGGTATGCCCGGAAGCCGGATCCTCAGCCAATTGACTGAAGAGTCGAAACAGGAAAAAGTGATATGCGCGATTCCGTCGCGTTCCTGGACGGCCATGCGGAGCAGGCCATCGAATTCGATTTCCACGAAATCATGGCGGGTTTCGGTCGCCTTCCATGCGCTGGTACGCTTTGACGAACTCAGTCGGGACCTGATCCGCGGCAGGTTACGGTGACCGACGATGCGACGCTCGGCGACTCCCAGGATCAGTAGGGGATGCTTGCGGCTGTGATCGAGTAGGCGCCGGTCCCTCAGGGTAAGGTAGAATCCGTCGTCCTGGGAATGCAATCCGATCACTCGTCGTCCCTCCCGCCCGGCATTTCCGATGCTAGCCGGTATCGAACTATACGATGGGCGGGGTGAGCACGCAAGAGCAAGAGAATAATCGCGCGTTGAAAACGCCGCTTAGGGTTTATTATGGCAAGCATGGCACGGCGTCCCTAGAGGTCGAGGTTGTAAACCACGGCTGCATGGATTAAAATCGCCACGGTGAACCTATGATCAACGCAGCCCTTTCATCGGCGGCCCTCCTGGGCGCCCCGACAGATCTAATACTCAGGACAGCCGCTGCTGCGGGTGTACGGGGTCTCGTGTGGTCATCTGACAGCTCAATCGAGTCTGGGGATATTGCCGGAGCCTCCGAAGTGATGATGGCCACGCTCAAGGCGGGCCTGTCCACCGCTTCCTACTCGACTTTGTTCAGGGCAGGCGTACACGATCCCCGGAAATTTGCCGATATCCTTGCCACGGCCAGAGCCCTGCAGGCTCCGTCGGTCCAGTTATGGGCCGGCACCAAGAGCGACTCGGTCGCTTCCGACACCAAGCGTTTCGCCGCGGTAGTCCCAAGGCTGGCCGACATGGGTGCCAAGGAAGGCATCGCGCTGTGTTTCGGGATGGGTCGCGGCTCGGCCATCGATACGTACGAGCGGGCGACCGCGCTGATAGGCGCACTCGATCATCCCTTCATCAAGCTATGTTGGGAACCTTTGCCAGGAGCGTCATTCGACACGGCGATGGAGGCCTTCAGCGTCCTTTCGGGCAGGGTCGGACTACTGTGCGCCCGTTCCAGCGGACCCGTCGACCAGAATCACCTGCTACGGGACAAGGCCGAGGACTGGCTCCTGTACCTGGACGCATTGGACGAGCAGGGAGGTTCGCCGGACATGGCACGCTATGTGGTGATCAGGTCCTTCAAGGACGGCACCGCCGCCAGCCTGGCCGACGATGCCAGACTGATAAACACCTGGAGCGAGAAACTGCGCCGATACCGCAGGCGCAGGCTGTACTGAGTACGTGTCGATTTTCCGCTACAGCCCAAGGCTTTTGGCCTCGTTCCAGAATTCGTCCATCCTGTCCAGCTTGCCGTCTTCCATCGGTTCACCCTGCTCTGCCATGCGTTTCTCCACGTGCCTGAATCGGGCGGCGAATTTCTCCAGCGAGCGGTGCAGGGCCAAGGCTGGGTCGACCTTGTGTGCGCGCGCCACGTTTACCGCCGAGAACAGGATATCCCCTATTTCATCCTCGACGCTATCGTGATCGGAGTCCGGGGCGGTAACGGCGACACGTGCCTCTTCCAGTTCCTCCGCGAGCTTCTCCCAGGATCCGGCGTGGTCGGGCCAGTCAAAACCGACTTTGGCGGCAGCCTTCTGCAGACGGTACGCCCGTTCAAGCGGTGGCAACGCCCGGGAGACGGCATCCAGAACGGAATCCTTCTTCCGGCGACCCTCGACCGTTTCCTTGATATCGTTCCACTGCCTGATGACCGCATCGGGGGTATCCGCGGTGGAATCAGCGAAAACGTGGGGGTGGCGACGGACAAGCTTGTCGCTCACGGTGTGCAGGGCATCGGCTACGGAAAAATCGCCATAGCCCTCGTACATGACCGCCATGAACGTGGCAAGGAGGTACAGGTCGCCGATTTCCTCGCGCACGTGGGCGGGAT
>SPCK01000213.1 GCA_004525355.1 Spirochaetales bacterium | reverse complement strand
GTCGGGAATGATGTCGATGGGGCTGAGGGCATAGCCGACGGTGAGAGCCACGATGACCTTGGCGTACCAGGGCGTACGCGGATCGGACAGAGCGAAGTAGAGCGTAATCGCCTCACGTTTGACGCGCTCGGCTTTGTCTTTGAGCTTTTCCTGTGCCATGAGAGCTAATATATCGCGATTCATGCTGTTAGCCAAAGGTTAGTGCCCCTTCCTTTTTTGATTAAACTTTACTATAAAGGGTGTTGAAAAACCGCATCCGCGGTATTTTCAACACTACTATAGTGTGGCAATAGCGTAGCAGACCGCTAGGTATGCGAGCATAGCGGAGGTTGTTGGAAGAGCAACCGGCTATTTCAACAACCTGATAAAGGGCTGTCCCGATTCCATTCTCTGCTTCCGGGCACTAACCTGGATATGATCGCCGCGCCGGCGACGGAAGGCACGCTGATGATTATCGTTTCAATATTAGTCCAGCTCATAGGAGCCTTGGGCCTCTTCCTGTACGGCATGAAGGTCCTGTCGGAGGGCATCCAGCGCGCGGCGGGCGATCGGCTCAAGCACACCCTCAACTCGATGACCGGCAACACCTTCAAGTCGCTGCTCACGGGTATGGGCATCACCGCGCTGATCCAGTCATCGTCCGCGACCACGGTAATGGTAGTCTCCTTCGTCAACGCGGGCCTGCTGACGGTGGTCCAGTCCGCCGGCGTCATATTCGGCGCCAATATCGGAACGACCGTTACCGCCTGGATTGTCTCGCTCATCGGTTTCAAGTTCAAGATGTCCGCGCTGGCGCTGCCCATGATAGGGCTTGGCTTTGTCCTGATGATGACGACCAAGCGTCGATCCAGGCTCCGCGATTATGGCGAGGCGGCCGTGGGGTTCGGCCTCCTGTTCCTGGGTCTTGAATACCTGGCGCATGTCCTGCCAAAACCCTCTGCCGATGTGCTGCACTTCCTTGCGGGCCTTTCAAACCTGGGTGCGCTTTCGGTACTGCTCGCCGCCGCGGCTGGAACGGTGCTTACCGTACTGATGCATTCCTCCAGCGCATCGACCGCGGTCGTCATCACCCTGGCGGTCGAGGGCGTTATAGGCTTTGAGATGGCGGCAGGCCTCGTGCTCGGCGCCAATATCGGCACGACCATCGATGCGTATTTGGCGTCCATCGGCGCACGGACCGCTGCAAAACGCGCGGCCATGATTCATATCCTGTTCAACGTGTTTGGATCCATCTGGGCGGTCATCCTGTTCAGGCCGTTCATAGCCTTGGTCAATCTGGTCGCGGGTGGTTCCAGCGTGGCCCAGCATATCGCCCTGATGCATACGTTCTTCAATATCATCAACGCGATGCTTTTCGCGCCCTTCGCCAGGCAGTTCAGCGACCTGGTGACCAAGCTGGTCAAGGCCAGGCCCGGCGAGGAGAAGATGCTCCAGAAGCTCGAGTACGTGGCCGCTCCAATGATGAACAGTCCTGAGCTCAACCTGATGCGGGCGCAGAAGGAAATTTCCGACATGGCCGGCGTCTGCGGTACCATGTTCAACCGTTTCCGGGAGATCCTCAGGGACAACCCGACGGACCTGTCCGATGATGTGGACTCCTTCAGGAACATGGAGAATTACGCCGACCAGATGCGCGAGGAACTGACCCGCTTCCTGCTGGAATGCGCGGGCAGCGACATGGGCGCCTCCAGCCAGGCCAATATTGGCGTGATGCTGCGAATGGTCACGGATCTTGAGGACATCACCGACGACTGCTTCAGTCTGGTGATGCTCGTGGACAAGGCGCAGTCGCGCAAGCTCGACCTGGACAAGGACGAAGTGGCCAGCCTTGGACCGTATACCTTGCTCGTGGAAGATTTCCTTCACTTTGTGCAGGAGAATATCAACGGCACGATTTCCCAGGAACAGCTGGACACGGCCCAGGAGCTCGAGGACAAGATCGACGAATTCAGGTCGACTCTCAAGAAAAAGGCACGCAAGCGCATGCAAGCCGGCGCCAATGTAAAGACCGAGTTGCTGTACATGGACGTAGTGCGCCACATCGAAAAGATCGGCGACCACGCATTCGACGTGACCCGCGGATTGAGGGAAATGAAGTAACGGGATATTCCACAATCAGGGCCCCGTCGCGGACGGGGCTTTTTTATTCAGATCGAGTGGGGTGCTACAGGAGACTACCGATTGCACAGGATCGGATAGATACCGTGGACACCGCTGTCATTCCGGTGTGCCTAGGTAAGATTGACTTGAATTGGTGCGGAACCCGCTACCCGAACAGCGTTCCTGGGAGTCTGTACACATCCTCCACGCCGTCCACGAGGACGGCTCCCATGCCCAGTTCCAGGGGAAAGGCCAGGTCCACGTCGTAGCGGTCGCCCACGGAGAGGCAGGTAGTCACCGGCATGCACAGGAGCCGAGCTGCCAGCAGGTAGGGTTCACGGGCGGGCTTGGACTTCATCGTGTCGTCAAGGCCGACGACCACGGTGAACAGGTCTTGCACTCCCAGGGCGCGCAGCGTGGCTTCTCCCACGGATCTGGGGTTGTTGGTGACCGCTGCAAGTACCAATCCCCGGTCGCAAAGCGCCAACAGGGCGATCCGCAACTTCGGGTCGGCCTGCAGGAAGCGGGTAGGATCGATGAGGCGCTGGCGCCAGGCGACGCTGGTCGCCATATCGACACCGAGTGATGCCATCGCGTTGCCCAGGCTCGTCGCGGCTCCATTATTGGTGGAGGCGTGCGCGGCGCGGGTACGCTCTATCGCGGCGCGTACTCTCTCGACGGATTCGCCCCGGGTACAGGCCAGTTCCTCGATCAGGATGTCGATCTGGAATTGACCGTATACATGGTTCGTGTACAGCGTACCGTCGATATCGAAAAGCGCGGCCCTCGTTTCCACGGGCCTTTCGATCAGCTTCATGCCGGGCTTATTCCAGGGGAAGGTTCGGCTGGGTGGGCTGCTGAGCCTGATGGGCGGCCATGGTTTTCTTGATCTTTTTGGCGATCAGGTCCCTGTTGTCCAACATGGGCGACAGGCTGCGATTGTGGTGCAGTAGCGATATGATCTGGGCGAAGAGAGTGGTCACGTCGGCCTCGATGTACCATTCCTTCTTGAGGAGGGAGTCGTGGTGCACGGCGTTGGTGCCGATGATACGATAGAATTGGCCTTCCCGGTACGCCTTGTCAAAGTCGTCCACGGCGGTCGCCGAGAAGATGGGCAGTGATACCGCGCATATCACTTTGATAGCGCCTTGTTCCTTGAGGTAACGCATCGCCTTGAGCAACGTACCCCCGGTGCCCAGCATGTCATCGGCCATGAATACGGTTTTACCACTGATGTCGCCCAGGAGCTTCATCTCGGTTATGTTGGAATCGTTTGCGTCTTTGGTGACTTTGGAATAATCCCGTTCTTTGTACAGAAGCGCCAGGGGTTTCTGTAGTGTGCTGGCGTAGAATTTATTGCGATCGACGGCGCCCGTGTCAGGGGAGAGGACGACCAGGTCCTCGTCGCCTACGTCGATGATCCCGGCCAGTTTCTCTATGACCTGGTACGATGCGTGCAGGTTTTCCAGGCGGAGCTTGTTGAAGCAGTTCTCTATCTCCCGTGAGTGTATGTCCAGCGTGATGATGCGCGATACGCCATAGTACTCCATTATCTGTCCGAATCGGGCTGCGGTCAGTCCTTCGCGCCCCTTCTTCTTGTGCTGGCGGGAGTAGGGATAGGCCGGAAGGACCAGCGTGATACGGCCTGCGCCGGCCTGGACGGCCGCGTCTATTGTGGTCATCAGATTGAAGATATGGTCGTTGACGGAGAGCACCTTCTGGTCACGGCCTTCGTTGAACGCGCACGGAAGGCGATTCTCGATATCCTGGAAGATATACACGTCCTTGCCACGAAGCGAATCCACGATCTCGCTCTTGATCTCCCCGTTGGGAAACCACGTGTAGCGGGCGTTTATCTTGAAGCGGGGCGCGCGATACTCATTGACGTTGCCCGGTATGTACAGCAATGAGGATTGGATGTCGTTGTCGAAATTGATCTTGCGGGTTACCAGTTCCTTGGAAATGTTATAGCGCTCGGCCAGCACCTGGCTTTTCCGCTCGAAACGCCGGCGATATATGGTGGACAGACGGCGGACGACCAGTTCGGCGAAACGCTCGCCGCCAGGACAGGCCAAGAGCCCAAGTCGGGTTGGATCGGAATAGTTCATGGTGCGCGCCTTGTGGGGAGAGGTTGCTTCAAATTACACCGAAGGCGTGCGGGCGTCAAGCCGGTATTCGGGATATATCGCGGCTCGGCTTACGTGCACCGTTGCTTGGCCCAGCCCCAGGGGCTCAGCTTGATGCCGTTCACGCGCCTTGATCTGGGCGAATGATTGAGATACAGCTCCCATTCCACGCCGTTCGAGTCGCGCCGTCGTACCCGTTCCACATCGGCGCCCAAAAAGCGCGGTTCCAGTCCCGCCTCCTTGAGAATCTTTCGGTACAGGATAAATACGCCTGCGGGATCGGGGCTCGTGCCGATGTACCAGACGCGGCCGGAGCCGACGCGGTTCACGGTCACCGCCGGCAGGCCACGGTAGAATTTCTTCCGGTCAGTCCAGACGGCCACCGTTTCGGCGCCAG
>SPCK01000208.1 GCA_004525355.1 Spirochaetales bacterium | reverse complement strand
AATCAAGGCGCGATCATGGGGAAGTATCCGGAATCGCACAGTGAAACTCGTCCAGGGTATATACAGCACCTCGTCGACATCAAAGACACGAAAATTGGTTTCGTAGGCTTCCCTGAGGTCGACGATGATGGCGCCATGGGCTAGCAAGTCCCGGGCTTCCGTCGGACTCAGGTTGACGATACCATCGGTACGGGGAAGTATGCCTTCGAAGGTCGCTAAATGGATCGTTTCGTCCATGGGCCAAGCCTCCCCTATTCGATGTTATTTCGTGGCTGCTTGATCGATGGCGCCCGCCGTTGCCAAAGAAAAGCTGCCTCTCGTCGCCTTGGCGATTCGGACCAGCGAGAGCATGACGGGAACCTCCACGAGAACGCCGACTACCGTGGCCAGCGCGGCGCCCGATGAGAGCCCGAAGAGGCTTATCGCTACCGCGACGGCAAGCTCGAAGAAATTCGAAGCGCCTATCATGCCGGCGGGAGCGGCGACCTCGTAAGGGACTTTCCATGCTTTCGCCCATCCGTAGCCGATGAAGAATATCAGGTAGGTCTGTATGATGAGCGGCACCGCGATGAGGACGATCGCCAAGGGATTGGCCAGGATTACCCTACCCTGGAAGGCGAAGAGGATGACGAGGGTCAGGAGAAGTCCTCCCTCGGTAATTCCTTCGAACTTCTTGATAAAGACGTTCTCGAACCAGTCCTTGCCGCGTTTCTTGATGAGGTTGGATCGCGTCAACGCGCCGAGGCTGAGCGGGATCACGACGAAAAGGACGACCGAGAGGATCAAGGTATCGAGCGGTACGTGCACGTCGCTGACACCGAGGAGGAATGCGACGATGGGCGTAAACGCGAAAAGAATGACGAGGTCATTTATCGCGACCTGCACGACAGTGTAGCCCGGGTCGCCGTCCGACAGATAGGACCATACGAAGACCATGGCCGTACAGGGCGCCGCTCCAAGTAGCACCGCCCCCGCGAGGTACTCGGTGGAAAGATCCGAAGGGATAAGCGTCTTGAATACGATCTTGAGGAAGAACCATGCGATCAGGTACATCGTAAAAGGTTTTATAAGCCAGTTGACAACGAGGGTCACAACGAGACCCTTGGGTTTCTTGCCGGCGTTCTTGATGCTCGTGAAGTCGACCTTGAGCATCATCGGGTAGATCATGAGCCAGATGAGAATTGCCACCGGTATCGAGACCTTGGCGTATTCGAACTTGCCGAGGAAGGCGGGCACGCCTGGCAGGAAGTAGCCGATAGCCACACCCAGGGTGATGCAGATCGCAACCCAGAACGATAGGTACTTCGCAAAGAATCCTATACCGGCCTTGGTACTGTCGCTCATAGCATCTCCTTGATTGCCAACGTTGACAGTGAGCCTGACTGTCATTAGTATTATTGGCGTAGCAGCCAACAATGTCAATATCTTATTGGTTGTTGCGCCAATAAGGTATGGAAGGATGGGTAATGACCGATAAGGAAAAAATGCGCCTGGAGCAGAGGGCGCGGCTCCTCAAGTCGCTCGCCCATCCATCGCGCCTTCTCATCATCGAGATGCTCGAACGGAAACCATGCTGTGTCGGGGAACTTCGGGAGGCTATCGGCGCCGATATCACGACCGTCTCCAAGCATCTCGCTGTCCTGAAGCGCGCCGGACTCGTACGGGATACAAAGCATGGCACATATAGCGAGTATGAGCTTCTCTGCGGCTGTGTTACGCATTTCGTCGATTGCATTGAGGATGGGAAAGAAAAAGACTACCTCGAAAGACGCAGTCTGCGGCCCGGGGAGTAAAGAAATGGAAAAAAGTCGAAAATCCTTCGGATCGGGATTAACCACTAAATTCACACCGGTACTATCGATCGGGGATAAGCACATACCGAAAACATCTTCGACGCTCACGGTTCGGGATATCCTCGGCAGGTGGAAGGTTCGCTGGGGAATCGGACGCAGGGGATTCCGTGTCGCCCCCGGCCTCTATGCGGTCGGGGAGCCGGACAGGAAATCTCCCGTTCTTGTCACGGCCAACTACAAGATGACGTTCGACCTGGTCAGACAAGCACTCGCCGGGATCGACGCTTTCATATTGGTGCTGGACACAAAAGGGATCAATGTCTGGTGCGCCGCCGGCAAAGGGACCTTCGGCACAGCGGAACTCGAGGCGCGGATAACCTCGACCGGTTTGCGAGACGTAGTCGGCCACCGGGAACTTATCCTTCCGCAACTTGGCGCAGTCGGCGTGGCCGCCCATGAAATATATGCGAAAACCGGTTTTGCCGTTCACTATGGTCCAGTAAGGATTGACGACATCAAGGCGTATATCGCCGCGGGTATGGAAAAAACTCCCGCCATGGCACGGGTTCAGTTCAAGCTCCGGGACAGGCTCGCCATAATTCCCGTGGAAATTACGCAGGCGTTGCCTATCGTCATCGCTATAGCCGCCGCCTGTTCGCTACTTTCGCTTCCGTTCGATCCAGCCTTTGGCGTACGTTTTTTCAGTAGAGTAGCGACCATGCTGGGCGCAGTCGCCGTGGGGATCGTGCTCTTCCCACCGTTGCTTCCATATCTCCCGTTCAGGGCATTCGCCGCAAAAGGTGCGATCCTGGGATTGATATGGAGTCTCGCCGCGGCCTCCCTCTTCAGGATGTCCGTGCCAATCAGCATCTCGCTTGCCTTGGCCGCGATTCCACTCACGGCGTTCCTCGCCATGCAATACACCGGCGCTTCGACCTATACGAATATCAATGGAGCGCGCATCGAGGTCACACGAGGTATACCGATCATACTCATCTCGGAACTGCTCGGATTGATGGGCCTGATTGCCGAAAGGATTCTGTCCGTTCGCACGGCTTGAGGAAACGCGATATGGAACTGCGCTACTTTTCAGCGGGAAAGAGCCTCGCATTGGATACCGGTTCGTGCATCGGTTGCGGGCGTTGTGTCGAAGTCTGCCCCCATGCCGTATTCTCCATCAATGACCGCTTGGCTGCGATCGAGGTGAGGGACCGGTGCATGGAGTGCGGGGCCTGCGGACGGAATTGCCCCACGGGAGCCATCACCGTTAAAAGCGGGGTCGGCTGTGCCTTCGCGATAATCAATGGCATGGTCTCGGGCAAGGAACCGAGCTGCGATTGCGACGGCCCGGAAAGCCCGCGGAAAAACCGGAAGGCTTGTTGTTGACCGATGGATCCTATCCTGAATCCACAGCGTCTCCCCGATTGCGATTCGTAATGCTCAGCAGGATGTTGCAATAGCCGATTACCATTCCAAAATTCTTCGCTACCCTCACAAGCAATTCGGTTTGCGGTGCAATAGCGACACACATGTAGTATTGGAAGCACCGCTTCCACGGTTTTTCGTCACCCTTTTAAACGATGGCCCCGAAGGCCATGCCGGCAAGCGCGGAGAGCACGATTACGAGACCGACGTAGGTCAAGGTCTTTTTCCATCCGAGCTCACCGCCTATCACGAGAATAGACGGAAGCGAAAGACTCGGACCAGCCAGGAGAAGGGCAAGCGCCGGGCCCTGCCCCATGCCCGCGCCGAGGATACCCTGAATGATGGGTATCTCCGTCAGCGTCGCGAAGTACATAAGCGCTCCCGAGAAAGCGGCCATGAAGTTGGCAAAGAGGGAGTTCCCGCCCAGGAGGCCACCGATCCAGGCGCTCGGGATGAGCGCATCGTGGCCAGGCCGTCCGAGAAGGAAGCCAGCGACGAGAACGCCACCGAATAGCAGGGGCAGGATCTGTAGGGAGAAATCGCGCGTCGCGACGACCCACTCGAGGCGTTCATCCCTGTTGAACCAGCGGACCAACGTATAGATGAGGACGAGAGCGAAGGCTCCGGTTATCAGCCACTTGGCAGAGTAGATAGCGTCCCATACGGCACTACCGCCCTTGGAACTCGCCCAATTCATGAAAACAAGGATGCCGATCATGCTCGCCATGTAGAGTATCATCTGGCCAAGGCTACGCGCCGGCTTCTCGTCGGGAGCGGCGAACATTCGGGCATCCGCCACGCGCTTCCTGTCATCCTCGCGGAATATCAATGCCATGATGAGGCCTATTACGATGGAAAATACGACCGCTCCGACGGCCCGTGCCGTGCCGATCTTCCAGCCGAAGACCTTGGCCGAGAGCACGATGGCAAGGATGTTGATCGCCGGGCCCGAGTAGAGGAAGGCGACAGCGGGACCGAGCCCCGCGCCTTTCTTGTAGATGCCCTTGAAAATCGGCAACACCGTGCATGAGCACACCGCCAGGATTGCACCGGATACCGAGGCTACCGTGTAAGCCATGAGCCTATTGGCGTCGGGGCCCAGATAGCGCATCACCGCCTGCTGATTGAGGAACACCGTGATGGCGCCCGCAATGAACATGGCCGGCACGAGGCATAGGAGCACGTGCTGCCGGGCATATTCCGACAGCATGAGGAAAGCCTCGTTCGTAGCGCCGATCACGCGCGCCGTACCCCAAGGGAAAAAATAAGCCGCGAGGAACACGCCGAATACTATGAGCAATTTCTTGTTGGGAGACAGTTCCTTGACGCTCATGCGGTAATCTCAGCGGTGATCCGATCCGACACCGCCTCTATGAGTTCCCCGGTAATGACTGTCTTGCCCTTCTCGACATCGTAGTCGGTCATGATGAAGTGCCGGAAGGGCAGTCCGTTCTT
>SPCK01000051.1 GCA_004525355.1 Spirochaetales bacterium | reverse complement strand
GCAGGTCGATGATGTGGATGCCGTTCCGCTCGGCGAAGATGAATTTCTTCATGCGCGGATCCCAGCGCTTCACCTGGTGACCGAAATGTACTCCGGACTCCAGGAGGCTCTTCATGGTGACTACTGCCACGTGTTCCTCCAATATGACCCCGTAAAAAGGGGCCCCCTTCACTGGTTCTCGTAGTCGCATGTCACATACAGCGGCATGCCTACGGAAAATTGGCGCGTCACGACGCGCCGACGGTACCGCCCAAAAGCGGATAACCGGACCGAGCCAAGATGACATAAAACTCCCTGAGTGGCAAGCCCACAATCCCGGAGTATGAACCGTCCACCCGTTCAACGAACAACGCGGCCCTTTCCTGTATCCTGTACCCGCCGGCAGCGCCTTCCCATTCACCGCTCGCCACGTAGAATTCGATTTCCGCTTCGCTCATGACGGCGATGGTGACAGCCGTCTCTGAAACGATGGTTTCAGTCGTACCCCGCCATGAGTCGAGAAGGGCCAGACCCGTCACGACCGTATGTGTGGCCCCGGCCAAGGTCATCAGCATGGACCTGGCCTGTGCGCTGTCAATCGGCTTGCCGAAGGTCCTGCCTCCCAAAGTAACCAGCGTATCCGCACCGAGAATCCATCGTGGACAGTCCGGGAGCGCATTTGCGACTGCGTGCGCCTTCAGATCGGCCAAGATCCGAACGCGTTCGACGATCGGGACGTGATCGCTGATGCTCTCATCAATATCCGCCGAGGCGACCAGCAATGGAACTCCGATGCTTTCGAGCAGTTCCCGGCGTCGCGGCGACGCGCTTGCAAGCAGGATGGTTTCCGTGAACATGTCCGTCATTGTACGGCAAACGCGCTGATGACGGAAGCGTTACGATTGCGACTCGTATTGACACCGAAGCTCGCAAGCGACTAGTATGTGCGCGTGTCGAGCGATTAGCTCATTTGGATAGAGCGACAGCCTCCGGAGCTGTAGGTGGCCGGTTCGAATCCGGCATCGCTCATTGTTACCACGTAAGTAATTACGTCAGGCCGACCGAAAACGGAGACCGCAAATTTCCGCCTTTTGTTACCGCATTTGTTACTGCGCGGATACTGAGTAGCAAGCGCAAGATTTCCATGTATTATTCAAGCGGAAAGCGAATTGCTATAATCGGCGTATGACGTTGATTGTCGACAACAGTTTCCGTAGTTTATCAGCAGTCTTTCAAGGCGAACATCTGTTCGTCGCCTTGACCATTGAGGCAACGCTGGCTGGACCGCATTGATTCCTGCGGCGCGACTAGCCGGCGATTGCAATTGTACCGTATATCACCAGGCACATCCGGCATCATGTCGCGCAATTGGGCTTTCGACCACGAAAGCAGACCAGGGTTTGACCCGTTCGTCAAACCATTCCCGTGCGCTTGATTCAGCGCGCCTATTAGGGAGACCCGCGCGTAATGTAGACGCTCAGTTATCGTCTCACCCCGGAAAATTGCGTATACTCGTACTCATGAAATTCCATGACCGTTCCCGTAGCGTCATGCCTGACGCTACCGTCCTTGTCCCTCTGTTCGTCCTGTTCATTACGTCGCTGTCTGGCCCGAATATCGAAGAGGCCTTCCGGAGAAGCCTCCATCTTTTTTCCCACGGCTGGCCGGCTGCGATAATGTGGATCCAGGTCCTGATTCTCGATATCGCAGTGTACGCGTTTTTCTTTCCCGTCTTCAAAGTACACATCAAGTGCATGAAATGCTGTGAACAGTCCGGGGAGCGGGTCGATATTGCCATGCGGCGCCTCAACCATATCCGCAGGTTCGTCATCCTGGCTTCCGTAACGACGTTCGTCGTCGGTCGCTATGCGATGCACTTGGTCACTTTGGGCGATACTTCCATGGCCACGGCACCCGGCGATCGGTCGCTCTTCTTTCTCGAGGCGGCCATCTCAGGATTCTTCGTCGGGGTCATCCTGGCTTTACAATTCGAGGACAGGCTGTATAACGCCAAGGAAACCATACTGCGTCTGGGTACGACCGAACGCCTTGGCTATTCGTCGCTGTATTCCAAGCTTGCACTCATCCTGCTCGCGATCGCCACGTTCATGACACTCCAGACATTTTCCTTCCTGGGGAATGTCGTCTCGCTTATGCAGGCGTACCAGGGGCCACCCACGGCCAACCGGACTGATTTCATGTCCGCCCCCGACCTGCTCTTCTATGCTGGGCAGTTCGCGGGGCTGAAGGACATGCTGAAGATATTTTTCTTTCGTACGATAGCACTGGGAGCGTTCGTCGTACAGATGCTGTTTCAGCTCAAGCGTTTGATCGCGAGGCCCCTGGCGACGATCCACGGCAGACTTGAAGCGCTCAACTCGCCCGACCCTGGCGCAGGCAAGGTCATCGATATCGTCCAGAATGACGAGTTCGCGGCGGTATACAGACAGATAAACGAGTTGATCGGAAAACAGCTGGGGCGATTGGAAACATCGGAGCGCCGACTGAACGATATAGTATCGAGCGCTGCGGACCCGATCATAGCGTTCGACAACGAACGGCACGTAGTCTTGTACAATCCGGCCGCTGAACGCCTGTTTGGCTATCCGGCGAAAACGGTCCTTGGCTCCGGACTTTCGCGGTTTCTGGGTGCTGAGGCTACTGCTTTCACTGTGATGGCGGAGTCTTCAAGGGTTCCGGAAGACGGCACTCCCGCGAGGAGTTTGGCCCGGTTTCCTTGGCTACGAGCCGATGGCACGACAGTACCCGTCGAATCGCACCTGTCCAGGACGGGCGACGGTGAGGATTCATGGACGACGGTCATCCTGCGCGACGTCTCGCGGCAGGCTGAAATTGAAGATACGCTCAGGGGTGCGCGTATTGAGGCGGAAACCGCCAACAGGATGAAAAGCGAATTTCTGGCCAATATGAGCCACGAACTCCGTACGCCTCTCAACGCCGTCCTCGGCTTTACGCAGCTGATCGAGAACGACCATAATCTGACGGACACGCAGCGCGATCGCCTTCGGGTCATCTCAAGGAGCGGAGAGCACTTGCTTGCGCTCATAAACGACATCCTCGATATATCCAAGATCGAGGCCGGCAAAATGGAACTGCATGAGTCGGTTTTCGACCTCAACGAATTGATTCATGACCTTCGTGACATGTTCGAGCTCAAGTGTCGAAAAAACGGACTCAACCTGTACGTCGACACCATTGAGGGGCTTCCCCGACATGTTCGCGGCGATATCGGCAAGCTCCGGCAGGTGCTGGTGAATCTGCTCGGCAACGCGGTCAAATTCACAGCCGAGGGCGGTGTAGGCATCCTCGTCGGTCCGGACGGGGACAGGATCCGTTTCGCCGTGCGGGACACGGGCCGAGGTATACCCGTGGATGAGCAGGAATCGATTCTCCAGCCCTTCGTACAGGCCAAGACCACCGATCATGAAGGCGGTACGGGGCTGGGACTGGCAATAAGCAGTCGTTACGTCGCCATGATGGGCGGAAGCATTGCCGTGAAAAGCTCGCCGGGGGAGGGTAGCGAGTTCTCCTTCGAACTTCCTCTCATACAAGTGGAAAACGCGCCGACCCCTCAGGACGACGGCGACGTGGAGATTGAAGTGCGAATGGGTACTGTGGCGCTCGTCGTCGATGACCAGGAAGCCAATCGTATCGTTCTCAAGGAAATGCTCGAGCGTGTCGGATTCACGGTCGTCGAAGCGAAAAACGGGCGTGAAGCGCTCGATCGGGCCGCGGCGATTCACCCTGCCATCGTTTTTATGGACATCAAGATGCCCGTGATGGATGGATACGCGGCTGTGGCTGCCATCAAGGGTGATTCGTCACTGCCGGCCTGCCGCGTCTTTGCGTTGACAGCTTCCGCGTTCAGCCATGACAGGAAGCGAATCGAAGCCGCTGGATTCGACGGATTCCTGGCGAAACCGTTCAAGCAGGGAACCCTGTATCGTCTGGTAGCCGATCGTGGAGGCGTACCGGTCACCGTCAGACGACCTATCATCGTCGCCGGCGATACACAGAGTCCAGTAATCCCTGAAGCTGTTTCATTCGCGCTCGCCGCCGAAACGCTCGGCGTAGACGGCCTTGAGCGGCTTGATGCCGCCGCTTCAATAAACGATTTTGCCGGACTCTCCGGAATGGCCGCCGAATTCAAGGCCGCCGCCCCGGTTTTCGCCGCAGCTCTCGGTGCGGCAGCTGCGGCTTTCGACGAGGAAAAGGTGCAGGGGTTGCTCTCCGGTCTTGGCGGGCGCCTGCGGGGAAACGGAACGGGAGGCGAGCATGGGCGATGATGGCGGACTGGTATTGATAGTCGACGACATCGAGGAGAATCTCAAGGTGCTCGGCGATACGCTCACGCAGGCGGGATTCCATCCCCTTCAGGCAAAGAGCGGCGAGCGCGCCATACAGGTTGCCGCCCGCGCCCATCCTGATCTTATCCTACTCGACATCAAGATGCCGGGGATGGACGGTTTCGAAACAATCAGGCGGCTCAAGGATGATCCGGCGACTGCGGACATCCCGGTAATCTTCATCTCGGCTCTCAATCAGATCGAGGACAAAGTCAACGGATTCCAGTCGGGGGCGGTCGATTACGTGTCCAAGCCTTTTCAGAAAGAAGAAGTCGTGGCCCGCGTCGGGACCCATCTGCGCCTGCGGCAAGCATTGCGAAACGTCGAGCGCGAACGGGAGAAAGCCGACATTCTTCTCGAAGCCATCCTGCCATCGGGAATCGCGGCCGAGCTCAAGGAAACAGGAAAGAGCGAGCCCAGGTCATTCCGGGACGTCAGTGTGCTTTTTACCGATCTTGTGGATTTTACAATACAGGCGACAACACTGACGCCGGAAGGACTTATCGCTGAATTGAACGATATCGTGGGTGCATTCGACAACATTGTCCGCGAGTATGGGTGTGAACGTATCAAGACCATCGGGGACGCGTACTTTGCTGTCTGCGGAATGCCGGAACCCAATCCGGATCACGCATGGCAGCTCGCCCAGGCCGCTCTGGCCATGCGCGACTGGCTGGCTGACCGGAATGTGAACTCTCCGGTGAAATGGATGATGCGGCTTGGAATTCATTCTGGAAGCGTTGTAGCCGGTATCGTCGGTACGAGGCGATATATCTATGATGTATTCGGGGATACAGTCAATCTGGCCAGCAGGCTGGAATCAGCATCCGAACCCATGCGTGTCAACGTCTCCGCAATCACGGCCGGCCTGCTCAAGGGGCGCCTGTCCTGTGAATCCCGGGGAAGGGTCGATGTAAAAGGGGCCGGTCCAGTTGAGATGTTCTGGCTGGAGTACTAGCAGGGTGTCGACAATGTCGGTGTCTCCGCCAACACCGTTCGCAGCTACGTACTGCTGACAGCCCGCATCCGCGGTTTGTCAGCAGCCTGTTTCAAGCGTACAGGTCCAAGATCTTTGCTGTATCCGACGGCGGGGGAGCCGGTTCACGGGGTTGTTCCGCGCCCTGCGGATCCTTGGGTCTCTCGACGTCTGCAGGCGGCGGCCTGTCCTGCGGAACGGGCTCCGACCCGATTTCCCTGATATCCATGCAGACCTCCTTGATAACGTAGTGTCATCAAGTTAAATATACTAAATTTTTAAAAGGTCCGCCACTCGCGTCATGACATTGCATAGCGTTTCAGCGAGCAGGCAACAAAACGATCCGCCCAGCCTGGTTCGGCAGCCGGATTGTCGCCTGTGCGCGGCGTGGAATTGCCAAAAGCGTCCCGTTTCGTTCCGAGCGTCTACTTGCCGCTCGAAGAGCCTCCAGCAGCATCCATGCGGCGGAGTTTTAATAGGAGATCTCTGGCCTTCTGCCGGACGGGCGCGATATAACTTCCATCGGAAATCCGCATGATGGCGCGAATGGCCGAAGGATCCTTGAGGCCGCCCTGTGCGTCCGCGAGCATTTCGAGGGCGACAAGGCTGTCAAACGCGAGGCTGTTGTCGGGCATGAGGATATCAAAGCGATTCACGATGAAAGCGATGGCTTGCGTCACGTCGTCATTGTCATTGATGCCAATCCTGCCCAGCGAACGAAGCGCCGCGGCTATGACCATGGGTTCATTGTCCGACAAGGATACCCTGAGCAGGGTATCCTTCGCTTCAGGGGTCTTGAATTCGCCAAGGAGCAGGCAGGCTTCCCTGCGAACATCCGGATAGTTGTTGAGCACTCTGCCGACGCCGGCGGCCCGGGTGACGACCATGGATGTCTCCGCGGCGAGATATTGAAGTGCCTTGCCTATCTCCGGGTTCATCCTGCCTTCATCGATGGCTTGGCGAATATACTGGAGGGCCACCAGTTTCATGTCCTTGCTGTCCGCGTAGGCCTGCTCGCGAATAATCATCGTTTCAAGGGACTCCTGCAGATACGATTCCTCTACGGTTCGCTCCCCTCCGCTTGTCTGGCCCCAGATGGGCGCAACAAGAAGGACGGAGAGGATGACGAGTACTGCCAGGCTACGTTTCATGACTACCTCCAGATACCTATCTTCCATGTATCGCCGATTTTCTCGAGATTGTAAAGTACCAGACGCTCTTCCTTGGCGTTGACGGTGATGGCTTCAACGCGATCCGGCTCCATGAATTCAATGTCATCGATGCGCATATTCTGTCGGGAAGGGAAGACCACATTGTTGAAGTAATCCTGGAGCGTCCTGAGGGTTATTCCGTATCGCTTGAGGACCGGTTCTTGTGAAATCTCGGCCAGGATTACCGGATCCGAGTAATGAACCAAGTACTCTTCTGTCAGGCACTCGATCCAGGCATTATAATCCCTTCGCCGAATGATGTCGTTGAGCTTTTCTATCAACGACTTGATGTCGTTGAAGGTCTCCTGGCGCAACTCCTCAGGGACCGTTTCAGGATCGAACGCTGCTTCCAGCGAAGCGGCCTCGGCGATTGCATCCGGCTGTTCGCTGCCATTGTTCTGTCCGGTAGCAGTATTCGACGGTGAGACAGGTAGCGAAACGCACGCCGCTGCAAACATGAGAATCATGAGGGAACCGGCGACCGTGAGCGTTGCAGGTCGACGAAGCGACACCATAGAGCAATAGTAACCTGCTGATCGCGTAGTTGTCAAAGAAAGTCAGCCAATTTCAAAAGCCAGACAAGTTTTGTTGGCCACTAGCGATGCGACCGTCATTTCCTTGCTCTATTCGCGTAGCGGCACGCGTGCCCTCAGGTATGCGCAAATTGCGTAGCCTTTCATATATCTGTTACGAAACGCAGGCAACTGCGGAGCCTCTTGCCACGTTATTCGAGTTCATATGCGAGGTCGCTATACCTTCACGGAAGTTTTCAGGTCGATGACTGACTGCCCGGCCGTTTTTGATTGAAGGTACGGCGCTTTTGAAGTATGATAGCCAATATTATATGAAGGTTGCGGAAGGCACGCTATGGACATAACCCAGTTGCACCGCATTGAGTATGAGGCGTCACCCGACGTTGTCACTTCCGCGCCCGGAGTGGTACGCCTGATTGGTGAGCACACAATCGGTTCGAACGGCGTCTATCTGGGCCTCCCGTTCAATCGTTCCGTTTCAGTTGCCATGAGCAGTCGTCGAGATTCTTCGCTTCGGTTCTTTGCGGCGGACGCCAATGAGCGCAAGCGGACAAATCTGGGAAATCTCAAGTACAAGCGGGAAGACCGCTGGGCCAACTATGTCAAGGGAGCCTTGTCTGTATACTTTGGCGAGCGGACAGGATCCAGAGGCTACAACGTGACCGTTTCCGGCGACGTACCGCAGGGACTCGGCCTTGGTTCGTCGAACGCGCTCTTGTGCGCGTCAGTACGAGCCGCCGCGATCCTGGCTGGCGCTTCCATCGAACCGCACGAACTTGAAAGTGCCGCTGTCGAGGTGGCCAAGTCCTATTTCGATAAAGACATCAAGAATGCCGAGTACGCGGCTGCATTGAGGGCCCACGCTGGCCATTTCGTCCTGGTGGACGCGAATGACGGTTCATGCCGACAAATCCCGGTCACCTTGAGCGATTATACCGTGCTGTTGACCGACTCACGTGTGCCGCGGCCTCCGGTTGACATTGAACTCAAAGCGCGGACGGAGGATTGCTCGCGCGGTCTGGCCATGCTTGGAGGCGGCACACGAGGTCTGCGGAGCTACTCCACGGATGACCTTGACGAGTTCATGGGCGTCATGCCCGAGCACGTCCGCAGGCATTGCACCTTCTTCATGGAAGAAGTCGATCGCACCATGGAGGCAGGTGACGCGCTTGCGCGTGGCGACCTGCTGGGGTTTTCTCGAATTTTCAACAAATCGCAGGCCAGCCTCAGAAACAACTACGAGGTGTCCTGCCCGGAAATTGATTGGCTCGTCAAGCGCTCGCTTGAAATCGATGGCGTTCTCGCCAGCCGCATGGTCGGCAAGGGATTCGGCGGATGTACCATCACCTTCCTGGCGGAGATTGCATTGATCGAATATCGCAAGCGCCTCGAGGAATACGAGCGTATTTTCGGATTCAGGCCTATCGTCTGGGAGATCGATCCGTGGGAGGGGCTCCCGGCTGATGTGCTGGACGATCGTTGAGCAATTAATGGAGCTTCAATGAATATTCTGCTTACGAACGATGATGGATACTCCAGCGACGGCATCAGGGCATTGGCGGTTGCCGCGCGTAATGAGGGTCACGAAGTGTGGATTTTCGCTCCGGATTCTGAACGATCCGCCCAAAGCCACGCCATGACGCTCCGAAATCCGCTTAAAGTTCGTAGGCATGCGGACCGGGAGTACTCCTGCTCCGGAACCCCAGCCGATTGCGTTATCCTCGCCGGTCACGGAGTATTGCCTTTCAAGCCGGACATCGTGGTTTCCGGTATCAATCGTGGACCGAACCTGGGTACCGACCTGATCTACTCGGGCACCGCGGCGGCGGCACGCCAGGCGTCCATGATCGGCATACCGGGTATCGCGGTGTCACTCGCGGAATTCAGGGAGCCGTTTCGATACCGAGCCCTGGCAGCCACGGTGATTGAACGCCTGCCGGAGCTAATCAGCCTCTGGACGCCAGAGCTGTTCATCAACATCAACGCGCCGAACGCTGAAGACGATCATCGATATGAATTCGTCGAAAGCGTGCCATCAAGGCGCGTGTACATGGATACCCTCAAGGTATTCGAAGGTCCGGACGGGCATTCATATTGCTTCTTTACAGATGGCAGGGTGGAAACGGAACCGCTTGAGGGTTCTGACGAACAAGCCGTCGGACGAGGCGCGGCTTCGATCTCCCGCATTTTTGTGTATCCGCGGTCGGAAGAAGCCAGCCACATCGCACGGAACGGGGCAACGGAGGCATCACGTTGAAACACTCCATGAGCGGCGAAGCCGCCATAACCAAGGCCTTGGCAGAGTATCGTGTCGGAGACTACGAAGCTGCCATTCTTACTCTTGCCGATGCTTCCTTCGACGAAAAGGATTACCTGGAGCTTGCCTACATCATGGGCTTGTGCTATGTGCGTCTGGCAAAATATGACGAAGCGCTGCTGTACCTGGAACAAGTCGTAACCGCAGGCTTTGAAAACGCCCGTTCCGATCAGTGCCGCCTGACCTTGGCCTACATTTACAGCATTACGGGTCGATCAAAACTGGCGGAATACGAACTGAAGAAGCTCGTCGCGGCAAAACGCGAAAGTCCTCAGGTCTATGCGTCACTGGGTTTCGCCAGCTGGGCGCAGGGGCGACTTGAGGAAGCGCTGGAATGGTATGCCAAGGCGCTCGACCTGGATCCCGAGAACATCAACGCGATCAATGGCTACGGATATCTGTTGGCATGCGCGGACCGGGATCTCAGCCGAGCGGTCAGCCTCTGTCGCAAGGCATTGGATGCCGATCCAGGGAATCCCGCCTATGCCGATTCCCTGGGCTGGTCCTATTTGCGCCTGGGTATGGTTGAAGAAGCTGG
>SPCK01000389.1 GCA_004525355.1 Spirochaetales bacterium | reverse complement strand
GATACATTGATTGGAGGTACGAGCATGGAACGGGAAGTGGTGGTTACGAACGGGGGCACAGAAATTCCTCTCAACCCCTTCGTCAAGGAAACATTCGAGAACGTGGTGCTGGGCCTGCTCAAGGCCCTCAAGAAAACCGATCCCGACGCCGAGATCGTCGTCAAGATCGGCCCCGCTAAGACGAAGTAACTTTCAGGCACGGCGTGCCAATAGCGAAACGCCGTTCCTGCTCAGCTCTTTTTCTTGTTGGAATCGAGCTTGAACGGAATGTAGAGCGGGCACGTTCCGATCAGGCTCGTGGCTACCAAAACCAATGCTACGATACCCAGCACAATGGCGACCGTGCCGCGAATAACCCCAGTGAAATACAGCGCGGCTATCATGATGGCGAACGCGGTCCGAACGAGCCTGTCCGTAACACCCATATTCTTGATCATATACGCCTCCTCGGTACATATTAAATATACAAAAATATTAATATTCCGGCAATGGCGGGCATACCATGATCATGGCCGCCCGGTTCTCCCGGGACAGCACACGGTAGGTAGAGCGGAAAAAAAAGGGCGCCCCCGACAAGGCGGGGCGCCCTAAAATAGTTCGCCAGGGTGCGAAATCAGTCCTTGTAAATCGGCTTGGCAGTATAGTACGTGTGCAGCAACTCGTGGGCCTTGTGGCCGTTGGGTTCCCCGAGAAATTCCTTGTACACAATGCCGATATGCGGATTCTGGTGCGAGCAGCGGTAGGTGCTATGCTCGTCGTCAGAATAGATACCGGCAATGCGCTTCTGCCTCACGCTGTCGGTAGCGCCGTAGGGCTGGCCGCCTCCGCCAATGCAGCCGCCGCGGCAGGCCATTACCTCGATGAAGTGCCACGGGACGTCCCGGCCCTCGTTACGCGCCTTGCGCACCTCGTCAAGGACCTGGGCGATATTTCCCATCTGGTGGGCGACAGCCACACGCACCTCGGTACCCTTGATGTGAACACGGGCTTCCTTGATGCCGGATATGCCGCGGACGCCGGTAAAGTTGACGTCTTTGAGATCTTCCTTTGTGACCAGGTAGTAGGCTGAACGCAGGGCGGCTTCCATGACTCCGCCGGTGGCACCGAAGATGGTGCCCGCTCCCGTGTAGGGTCCCATCGGGCTGTCGGCTTCCTCATCGGGCAGGTTGGCCAGGTCGATGCCGGCCTGCTTGATCATACGGGCAAGCTCGCGGGTCGTAAGCGTTATATCCACGTCCTTCTCGCCCGAGCTCCACATATCCTTGTTGCGACTGTTCTCGAATTTCTTGGCGGTGCAAGGCATTATGGACACGGAAAAGATTTTCTTGGGGTTTACCTTGGTTCGCTCGGCCCAGAAGGTCTTGATCATGGCACCCATCATCTGCTGGGGGCTCTTGGCTGTGGAAAAGTTGGGTACCATGTCCGAATAGTACTTCTCCATGTAATCGACCCAAGCGGGGCAGCAGGAGGTGATGAGCGGCAAGGGGCCCTCATTGCCCACAAAACGCTTCACAAACTCC
Organism: Spirochaetales bacterium; assembly: GCA_004525355.1. Taxonomy (GTDB): domain Bacteria; phylum Spirochaetota; class Spirochaetia; order Treponematales; family UBA12059; genus UBA5200. Next base: position 1,279 of record SPCK01000389.1, on the reverse strand, counting down.
GTGCCTTCTTCAATGATGGTAAGGTCGGCGGAGAAATTCGTGTCGAACACCACGTCGAAGCCCAGGCGGCGCAGAGCGGCATAGATCTTCTTCGTGATGACGGTGCCCGGCTCCAGCCCGAATTCCTCGCCCAAGGCGACTCGTACGGCGGGCGCAATCTGCACCACGCATGTCTTGGCGTCGTCGCCAGACTTCATGAGGGCGTTCCAGACCTCTTGGGTCTGGTCGTTCTCGTAGATGGCGCCGACGGGGCAGTGCGCCGCGCACTGGCCACACTTGATGCAAGGCCCATCGGCCAAGGCGACGTCTGCAGCCGGCGCGATACGCGTTTTTTCACCTCGGCCCAGGAACTCGATGGCCCAGACATTCTGCATCTCCTGGCACACATTGACGCATCGGCCGCAGCGTATGCATTTGTCCGGGTTGAGTATCAGCGAACCGGTCGACGTATCGACGGGCAGGTCGCGCAGGCGCTTCTCGAAGGACTGTTCCCGGATGCCGAATTCCGCCGCCAAGGTCTGCAACTCGCAGGACTGATTGCGTGGGCACTGGAGGCAGTCGTCGGGGTGTGTCGACAGGATCAGCTCGATGACCGTCTTGCGCACCTGTACGATTTCGGGATCGTGGGTGATGATGCTCATGTCCTCCTCGACGGGAGTACAGCACGCGCGCAGCATCTTGGGACTCTTCTCAACCTTGACGATGCAGATGCCGCAAGCGGCCCAGGCAGGGAGGTCGTCATTGTAACAAAGCTTGGGAATCCGTATGTTCACTTTTTCAGCGGCGTCGAGAATTGTCGTTCCCTCGGCTACCTGAACGGGAACGCCGTTTATTTTCGCGTTGACCATGGGGTCTACTCCTTCTTCACTCAGCTCTTGAGAACGGCACCAAACTTGCACACCTTGAAGCATTCACCGCACTTGATGCATTTGGTTGCGTCGATAGTGTACTTCTGTGTTTTGTCACCGGGAATGCAATTCACCGGGCACTTGCGCGCGCAGACACCGCAGCCAATACATTTTTCCTTGTTGATTTCGAAAACCACCAAGTCCTTGCACTTTCCCGCGCGGCACCTGTGCTGTTTGATATGCTCGATGTATTCCTCGCGGAAACGATTGATGGTAGCCAAAGTGGGATTCGGTGCCGTCTGGCCGAGGCCACACAGGGATGCCCTCATCATGGCATGCCCGATCTTTTCCAGCTTGGCCAGGTCTTCGTCTGTTCCAGTGCCCTTGGTTATCTTTTCCAGGATCGAGTGCATCTGGTTGGTGCCGATGCG
>SPCK01000020.1 GCA_004525355.1 Spirochaetales bacterium | reverse complement strand
GCGCGGACCAATAGTTCGCGACATGGCTGTCTGCCAAGCTGACCGTGAAGCGCTCGGCCAATACGGCGTTAGGCGTGCCGTGAACCTGGAAAAGGTGAACCATGATGCTGTAACGGATATGGTATCTGCGTATCCTTTGGATACGAGAAAGCTACCGAAAAGGATTTCTATACGGGTACAGTGGAAACGTTTCGTGAATTCGAGTTCTTGGATAAGTTGGCGCGTCTGTACTCTGTCCACTTATCTTCCACCTGGGCAGGTTCAGTTGGTTCGGCGCTATGGAATCTACTCCGGGCGAATGCACCCCGGATGGCCGGAACAAGTATGAATCGTACGTTTTGCTCCTGAATCTTGGAAACAGTCACATCGCTATCTACGAGCGCCGCCGCCGCCGCGCGGGCTTTTTCGGGGTTTGCGTTTAGGCGGCCCAGGTGTTACGGTTCTATCGAGGCTCTACGCCTCGTGGAGACTGCCATGCTGAATCGATCGGGCCTCGCGCGTCTTGCGGGTATCGCTGTGCTCGCGGCGGCCTTATGCGCCTGCGGACCCCAAAAGGCCGAAACGCCGAGCGACCGTACGGAACGAGGGCTATCGGGCAACGTTCGCCAGGTCACGATGAAGCTGTACTATCCGCCCCAAGCCTACGGGAGCGTACCGGTGAATCGTACGGCGCTCGATCTGTGGATGTACTCGATCACCGTCTTTGACCGCGACGGCTTCGTCTCCGAGGAGCGATACTTCAACCGCGATAACCGCCTTACCAGCATCGCGATCCACGATCGGGATAAGGAGGGCCGACCGATGGGATTGACGAGCCGCTTGGCCAACGGCGACCTGGAGCTTCGGCTCGTCTACCGGTACGACGACGAGGGGCGCCGGTCGCGCGAGGAGTACTATGACGACAACGGACTTCTGACGGGCAGCTACGATTATCGATACGACGATCGCGGCCGCGTCGAGAGCAGCATGATGGAGGCGAGCTACTCGGACGGCAGCTCCAGGCTCAACGAGATACGGTACCGGTACGACGCGTCGGGCTCCGCGGTCGAGGAGGAATATCGAGAGCAGCCTTCCGGCGACGTGATGCTCCGCATCGCCCACGCGTACCGGGACGGGCGCCGGGTCTATACCTCGCATTACCAAAGGGGGCGATGGCTCGAAGGGCGCGTCTTCTACTATTACGACCCGGACGGCAACCTCATCAAGGAATCGTCCTACCAGGTGCCCGACGACGCCGAGGGGCGATACGATGGCATGACTCGCGAAGAGGATTTCCCGCTCGCCTTCTTCTCGTCGGAGACCCGCTACGAGTACCGGTACTTTGAGAGGGATTAAGCGACGATGAAAAGTCTCTACAACGAACTCGCAGACCAGCTCGCCCGCGACCCCGGCATCACGAAGGGGGTCTGTCCCAGGCAGGATATAGGCCTCCACATGTTCGCCACCGCGACGACATCGCCACGTTGTGGAGGGTTGCCGGTTGAATGCACTCCGGATGACCCAAAACGGGTAGAAATCGCACGTTTTGCTCCTGAATCCTGAAACAATCATATCCGGGGTGGGGCATAGCCAACCTCTGAACGAAGAGGATGAGCTTGTTCCGACCGGCGCAAAGGCTTCACGGCAACGGTCGCGCGGTTCCTGCGCCACAGTTGGGCCGTGATTACCATGCCCAAGATCAAATCACCGGCCTTGCCAAGCACAAATCTTGGCAGCGAATTTTTGCCTGAGTGAGAAATTGGCACAGTAGCGACCGGTTTTTCATTTTCCACCTTAATAACGCCGCGCGCTTTTTAGCGCGCACTACACTATTCTTCGACTCGGCAATAACCCGAAGGGCTGATGACGCCGCGCGCTTTTTAGCGCGCACTACACTATTCTTCGACTCGGCAACAGCCCGAAGGGCTGATGACGCCGCGCGCTTTTTAGCGCGCACTACACTATTCTTCCATTCGGCAACAACCCGAAGGAGGTTTCCATGAACAGGCGGGCTATTCCCCTGCTGGTTCTGGTGCTTCTTCCACTGAGGCCCTCCGGGGGCCAATCGGCATCCGGGCTGAACGAAACACTGCTGCGGCTCTCGCGGAAGGTTCTGGCTGCCCATGCGGAACTCCCGGAGGTGCGTTTCCGGTCCCGCATCGCGGTGATCGACTTCGAGGACGGTTTCGAGTTTGCCCGCCGAACCCGCCTGGGCTTCTCGGTGTCCGAACTGCTGGCTTCCCATCGGTAACTCATGGCGTGTGTCGGCAGAGATACTAGGGCACATTTTTCCCGCGGTCGATCTGGCTAAAAGCATACACTGGTAGGACGTGCCTGCAGCCCAGGCCGGGGATGTTGTCTTCACCGACACCGTCCGCCTCTCCGGCTTCGGGGTTCGGATAAGGGCGGCGTACAGGTTCTGATTCTCGGGAATACTCCACCGTCTCGTCGACTGTGACCGACCATCGGTGGACTACCGTCAGGTCCTCGTTTCCGGTGCGGTCGAGTTCGGCCTTGAGCGCCTGTCTCCCGAGGCTCGTTTCACGACGTATCCACTCCATGAGCCCGGCCAACTCCAGTGCGACGACACGCGGGTCTTCGTCTCCCGGCGCTCCCTGAGGAGTGCCAGGGTCCGCATGACGACTGTATACCGGTTGCAGCCCCTGGTCCTGGAGTACCGGTTGACGAATTCCCAGGTCTCATGGGCGTACTTGGAGAGGGCCTGGGCCGGATCATGCGGGGCACCGCTCATTTTGCTTGCAATTCCTTCCGAAATATAATCCGATACGAAATCAGATGCCATGAATGACTACTGCCGTCAAGCTTGCTTCACTGGAATGGCATCCCCAAGCGTTTTGTTGACAAGAATGCTCCTTCGATATACTCTGAAAATCGATAGGAAACGAAACGTGGTTCATATCCCCCGTCATGCAGAAATTCTCAAGCTCCTGAGCCTCCTCCGCGCGGTCTCGGTAGGCGATTTCGCTCAGAAGCTCGACGTGTCGGAGGTGACGATACGCAAGGATCTGGCCCAACTCGAAGAAATGGGTTGTCTGATGCGGACGAGGGGCGGCGCTCAGGTCGCCGAGGATACGCGTTTCCTCAAGACGATCGAAGTGCGACAGCATGAGCAGATAGAGGCGAAACAGGCAATAGCCAGGAAGGCGAGAGAATTCGTCCGTGAAGGCGAGACCGTATACCTGGACGCCGGGAGTACCTGTCTGCTCCTGGCCCGGGAGCTCAAGGATAGCTCTATCAGGGTCGTGACCAATTCCATAGACGTCATGGTCCTGCTCAGCGATTGTCCGGAGATTAGCCTCATATGCCTTGGCGGCAGCTACCGCAAAGAGGCGGGGTCCTTCGTCGGCCCCATGGCCATCGAAGCGCTCAAGATGCTGCACATCGAGACCTGTTTCCTTGGAACGACCGGCATCTCGGCCCGGGGCGTTTTTTCCTCGCAGAACCTTATCGAATCACAACTCAAACAGAAGGTCCTTGAGGTTTCAAAGCGGCGTGTTGTGCTGGCGGATTCGGCAAAATTCGGACGGGAAGCCTTTTCCATATTCGCGAGGGCAGGGGACGTTGATGTCCTGATAAGTGACCGGCAATTCAGCCATGAGAAGGATCTCAAGGCCTTTGGCCTCGAGGTGGTGACTGCGGAGTGATGAGGAAACATTTCTTCAGGCAAGGAGCACCGCGATGAACTATCTGGATACCATGTTCTCATATGAAGGCAAGACTGTCGCCATCACCGGCGGCGGCGGCGCGATTGCCGGGGCCATGTCCGAGGCGTTCCTGAAGGCCGGCGCCAATGTCGCGCTGTGGGGCATCAGGCTGGAATCCCTGGAGGTAGCCAGGCAGCGGCTCCTTGGGCTACCCGGACTCGAGGGCAGTGGCAAACGCATACTGACGGTAGTGGTGGACGCGAACTCGGAGGAATACGTAAGGAAGGCTCTGGAATCTACGGAAGCCGCACTTGGTGGCCCGCACATCCTCGTAAACGCCGCCGGCGGCAATAAAGGCAAGTCCAGCTTCGTCGGAATAGACGTGCCGCTCTTCGAGGACATCCTCAAGCTCAACCTGATTGCGGGCCTCGTTGTGCCGACCAAGGTGACCGCCGCGTTCTGGATTGAGCGGGGCATCAGGGGTAACGTGATCAACCTGGCCTCTATGAGTTCGTACGTACCGCTGTCAGGCGTCTGGGCCTATGGCGCGGCCAAGGCCGCGGTCATTAACCTCACGATGGCCTGTGCCAAGGAATTCGCGCCCAACGGCATCAGGGTCAACGGCATAGCCCCTGGCTTCTTCTTGGGCAAGCAGAACAAGGCGCTCCTCATCGACGAGAAGACCGACGAGCTGACGCCGCGAGGCAGGGACGTCATCGCCCATACCCCCTTCGGCCGCTTCGGAGACGCATCGGAAATCGCCGGCGTGAGCCTCTTCCTCGCCTCAGACAGGGCCGCGGGCTTCGTGACCGGCGTCACGGTTCCGGTCGACGGCGGGTACTTGGTCCAGAATATCTGAGCGCCGCATCAAGGCACAGGGAGCAGAACATGATGAAACCGTTCATGGACGAGGATTTTTTGCTGGAGGGCGACGCGGCCAGGATGCTGTATCATGACTACGCTGAGGGCATGCCCATCTTTGATTATCACTGCCACGTGCCTCCTCAGCAGATTGCCGAGAACACCCGCTTTGAAAACCTGACGCAGCTCTGGCTCAAGGGCGACCACTACAAGTGGCGCGCCATGCGCGCCTGTGGAATACCCGAGTCGCACATAACCGGCGACGCTCCCGACCGGGAGAAGTTCCGGGCCTGGGCACGCACGGCACCAAGGACACTGGGCAATCCCCTCTATCACTGGACCCACCTCGAACTGAAGCGGGTGTTCGGGGTGGAGGAACTCCTGAACCCGGACAGCGCGGACAGGATATACGACCAGTGCAACGCCCTACTTGTGCAGGACGCATACCGCGTGCGTGGACTCATGGAGCGCTTCAGCCTGAGCGGGGTATGCAGCACCGACGACCCGGTGGACGAGCTCAATTTCCATGAGGACATTGCCAGGGATAAAAGTTTCGACATCAAGGTGCTTCCAGCGTTCAGGCCCGACAAGGCTCATGCGCTTGAACATCCCGGGCGGTACGCGTCATGGATCCAGGCCCTCGAGAAGGCGTCGGGCCTGGCCGTAACCGGCTACGCTTCGCTGATAGCCGCGTTGAGGGCCCGCCATGAGTATTTCCACGCGCATGGCTGCCGCCTGTCGGATCATGGCCTCACCTTCGTCCCAACGGAGCGCGGCGCGGACGCGGAGTGCGACCGGATCTTCAAGACGGTCCTTGGCGGAGGCAGCGCTTCGCGCGACGAGATACTCGGATTCAGGGGAGCCGTCCTGACCGAGCTTGGCCGCATGGACGCGGAACAGGGCTGGGTGATGCAACTGCACCTGGGCGCCATGCGCAGCGTCAACGGCAGGATGTTCGCGGCGCTTGGCCCGGATACCGGCTTTGACGTCATAGGCGACTGGCCGCAAGCGGAAGGGCTCGCAGGCCTCCTCGACAGGCTGGACGCGGACGACCGCCTGCCCAAAACCATACTCTATGTGCTCAACCCGCGGGACAACGAAGTGCTTGCGTCCATGATCGGCGCCTTCCAGGGTGGCCCTCAGGCGGGCAAGCTACAATTCGGCTCGGGCTGGTGGTTCAACGATCAGAAGGACGGCATGGAGCGCCAGCTGATCGCCCTCGCCAGCATGGGGTTGCTGTCCGGGTTCGTAGGCATGCTCACCGATTCCCGCAGTTTCCTGAGCTACCCCCGGCACGAGTATTTCAGGCGCATCCTGTGCAACCTCGTGGGCGGGTGGATGGGAAAAGGTGAGATACCGGATGACATGAAGCTGACGGGCGGCATGGTCAAGGATATCTGTTTCCGCAACGCCGCATCCTGGTTCGGGATTCCCCTGAAGGAGCAATTCAAATGAGCGATGACAACGGCGGGCCGAAGATGCAGCGCAACAGGGAACTGCTGCTTTCGATCCTCGCCAGGCAGGGAGTCCTCGGGGCGAGCCCGGATGAGCTGGCATCACGAAGGGCTTGCTCCTTCGGCCGTACCGATGCTGGCAATGGCATCTACTACTATCCTCGATCCTTCTACAAGTCGAACGGGGTGCTCTTCTTCATGGCCGGAACCGGCGGCGGCAAGAAGCTTTTCATCGTATCCCGCGACTGGGCGCCTTCAGGATTTTCCGGTTCACGGCAGTCGATCGGCGGCTGGCATATCCTGGAAGCCAAACGTTCGTACGAAAATTACCTGGCCGCCAAGGAGCACCTGCCGTTCATGGCGCCGGTATCGCTGCATGGCGAGAGGACCACGATCGGCTGCGGTGACCGGCTGGGCCTGGCCGGTCCCGGGCATATCCGCGCGGCCCGTGATTACCAGATAAGTCCTGTGCTGGCCCAGCAGTCAATCCGGGAGCTGAAACTCACCGGCAGGAGCTACCCCGAAGTGGTCAAGGACGCGGCGTTCTCGGTGCTGGAGGAGGGGTTCGACCGCGGATATGGAGCCGATGGTGACCACCTGAAGACTCTGGCCGATATCGACGTCGCCGTGGATGCGGGTATGCCCATGATAACGCTGGACCTCACCGAGGTTATGAATCCATCGCCAGCCGACTGGAACGAGCAAGCGGTGGATGGCGCTTTCGCCAAGCTGCCGGAGACTACTCGCGGACGGGTTCTTTCGGACTACGCCGGGAAAACCTTCAACCTCGGGAGCGACTCACTGACGATCTCCGTCATCGAGGCCAAGCGCTGCGCGCTCATGTACTGGAAAGCCCTCGACTTTACCGGTGAGGTCGACAGCAGGCTTCGGTCCCGACGCGGAGACGCTTACGATCTTGAGATAAGTATTGATGAGACCACCGCGCCTACCATTCCTTCGCACCACCTCTTCATCGCCTCGGAACTGAAGCGCCGAGGGGTTACGGTCAATTCCCTCGCGCCGCGCTTCGTCGGCGAATTCCAGAAGGGGATAGACTACATCGGGGATGTCGCGGAGTTCGAGCGGCAGTTTGTCGTACACTGTGAGATCGCCGCGGCCTATGGTAAATATAAAATATCCATCCATTCGGGCAGCGATAAATTTTCGGTGTACCCTGTCATCGGCCGTCATACCGGGCTTCGCGTACACGTCAAGACCGCGGGCACGAGCTGGCTCGAGGCGCTCAGGAGTGCCTCGAAATTCGACCCCGGACTGTTCAGGACGATGCTCGATAAGGCCTACCGATACTACCCCGAGGCGCTCAAGCTGTACCACATCACCCCCGACCTTTCCAGGATTCCTCCGGCTGCCGGAATTCCTGACGAAGGACTCCCAGGCTATCTCGATCGGCCCGAGAGCAGGCAGCTCCTGCATATTTGCTATGGCGGTCTGCTCACCGACCCGGAGCTTGGCCCCGGATTCTTCGGTTTCCTCTCGGCGCACGAGGAGGCTCACTATGGTTGCCTGCAGGATCACTTCCGGAGCCACATAGAACTGTTGGGAGTACCCAGATATGACTGAACGAGTAGGCCGCTGGCCGGTCTTCCTTTTCATTCAGCGGTGGCATCAACTATGATTTGGTGACCAGCCATGCACATGAGAATCAGGCACAGCATCCGCGGCAAGCTCCTCCTGTTCTACAGCGTGGCTATTTTGGCGGTGGTACTCCTTGATCTCTCGATTCAGCTGACTGCTTATGGCGCAATCAATGAATTCGAAGGTAGGCTCTCCCGCTACCACAGCGTGCATCGGCTGAGACTGGAACTTGCGGAGCACTATAAGAGAGTGGAGCGTCTGCTCAGGGAAGGGACCTTCACGGAAGGTTTGCCGATAGAGCAGGAACTGCATGATTTCCTTATCATTGTCAGCGGCATGGAGCTTGCAGAACCTGAATCGCTGAACGCATTTTTTGCCCTGCAGGCCACCCAACGTGGTATCGAGGCGTATTTCGAACGCCTGGATGTGGCCATAGACCGGCGGCTGGCCACCGAAAAGGACTGGTACCAAGACTTGGCGTACGCCGGCCGCATCTCCGGTTACATGGATTCCTACCTCTCATCTTTCCTGTCGGAGGCCATGTACTACGGCGAGGCCCGCTACCAGGCGCTTATACAGCGCATCAGCAAGCTGCGCAGACTCACCATTGGCGGGTTGATATTGTTCGTCGTGCTCTTTGGCATGGGCGCGGTCGCATTCTCCTCTTCAGTTGCCGGTCCCATACGCAGGCTCGCCAACGCTTCTGAGCGCATTGCGGCCGGCGAGCTGGATGTGCCCGAGGTGCATGCCCCGACAGGCGACGAGGTGGAGGTTCTGGCCCGCTCGTTCAACACCATGAGCAAGAGCATAGCCTCCATGCTGGCGGACCTGAAAGGCAAGGCCGACCTGGAGCGGCGCCTGCGTGAAGAGGAGCGTGAGCTTATGGAGAAGGAGCGCTCCTTGCGCGAAGCCAAATTCATAAGCCTTCAGGATCAGATACAACCCCATTTCCTATTCAACGCGCTCAATACAATAGCCAGGATGGCCTTGTTCGAAGGAGCGAAGGAAACCGAGAGATTGTCCCTGGCGCTTGGCAAGCTCTTCCGCTATGCCCTTGGCGCGCCCGAATCCATGGTACCGGTGGCGGCGGAACTGGGCATCGTTGAGGAGTACCTTGCCTTTCAGGCCCTCCGCTTCGGCGACAGGCTCAGCTGGACCATAAGCGCCAAGGCCGCGGCCAAAAAAGTGCTCATACCCCGCTTCAGCATTCAGCCCTTTGTTGAAAACGCGGTGCGGCACGGCATCGAGCCGCGGGAAGAGGGAGGCAGCGTAAGTATAGTAGCCCACGTGAAAGGCGACCGCCTCGTGTTGAACATACGCGATACGGGCGTGGGTATGGCTCCAGGCGAGAAGGGGCGCAAGGCTCCAGGCGCGGAACCGGGTATAGACGGTATCGGCATAGCGAATGTGCGCAAACGCCTCGAGTTGCGCTATGGCGAGGCCGCTCATCTGTCCATCAAAAGTGAGGCGGGCAAAGGCACGCGAGTGCACATATCCTTGCCCGCAGTGTCCGCTGAAGAGATACCTTCATGAAGCTGCGCATACTCATCGCGGACGACGAGCAGCTGGAGCGGCGGGCCTTGCGAAGCATACTCTCGAACCTTCCAGGCCAAGAGCTGGAGCTGGTGGAGGCGTCAAATGGCCGTCAGGCCGTCAAGCTCGCGCAGGCAGCTGCGGTGGATCTGGCTTTTCTGGATATACGCATGCCCGGCATGGATGGGCTTGAAGCCGCGCATGAACTCAAGAGGCTCTGTCCGGACATTCACATGGTATTTGTGACGGCTTTCGACCACTTCGATTACGCCAGGGAGGCTCTGCGCCTGGGTGTGGATGAGTACCTTGTAAAGCCTGCCTCGGCTGAAGAAATAATGGGTACTGCGACGCGGGTACTGGAACGCATAGAAGAAAAGAGGCTCAGCCACGCGGCTGGTCTTCGCAGCGGCGAGGACGGCGAGCATGCCTTGGCCCTCCTTGAGGAAGAGCTTCGGGCAGATCTCGGCAAAGCCTCCATGGACAGCCGACGCCTGGCATCGTTTTTCAGCCTGAAGGGCCTGGGTCATTGCGAATTCTTCGCCCTGGTGCTGCGTATAAGCGCGGGTGACAATGCTGATGCGGCAGTCCGGAGGCTGGCTCTCAAGCGTGTGAAGGAATTGTGCGAGCGTCGTTTTTCCGCCGCCGGCTGGCATAGTCTGGTGGAGACTGGAGAGGCTGAATTGTGCTGCGCGGCCGCTGTTCCGCCTGAAGCTTCATCTCCGGGGTTCGGGGTACCTTCTACCCTCAGGCAGGTACTGGAGCAGCTGGTACATGAAGCCTTGTCCTGTCTTGGACTATGCGTGTTCATTGGCGCCAGCTATCTGTCGCACGCCGAAGGCGCTGCGCCCTTTGTTGCGGCACGGGATGCCTTGGCCCTTGCCCAGCTCGACAAACCACTCGTGTTGCTTACGCCTGGCGGCGCTGAAGCGGGCGGCGTAGACATTAACCGGCATGGCGGCGCCACGGTGGAGCGCGCCCTGGACTATATGCATTCTCACCTTGCCGAAAATCTGTCACTTGCGGATGTGGCTGCCGCGGTGGGAAGTGCACCGTCGCATTTAAGCAGGCTCTTCAGTCGACAAGGCGGCGACACCTTCGTGCATGTGTTCTGCCGCCTGAGGATAGCCGCGGCCAAGGATCTCCTGCGTGGCGGCCAGTACCGGGTCAAGGAAGTGTGCTCCCTGGTGGGCTTCAAGGACCAAGCCTATTTTTCACGGGTGTTCCGCAAATATGAAGGTGTGAGCCCCGCGGACTACCGCGCCGGTTGAGCAAAAAAATCCAACTATACGCAAGTATTTCATGAACCGCTGATCCCTCAACGGGCTTATCCTGTGCTTGTTGCTAGAGAATCACAGCTTTTCAAGGAGGAAGAAATGAAAGTCAGGAAATTACTGTCAGTCGCCATGGTGCTACTCGCCATGGCCTCCATGGCTTACGCCACAGGCCAGAAGGAAGCGGTTCCGGCTGGAGACGCCAAGGTCATCGTTCTCCGCCTCGCGGAAACCCATCCCGCCGATTACCCCACCACGCTTGGTGACATGAAATTCGCCGAACTCGTAAAGGAACGCTCCGGCGGCCGCATAGTCATCGAAGTGTACCCCGGTTCGCAGCTTGGCCAGGAGAAGGCCGTCATAGAGCAGGTGCAGTTCGGCGCCATTGACTTCACCCGCGTAAGCATTTCGCCGCTTGCCGCATTCGTGCCGGTCTTCAACGCCCTCCAGCTTCCCTACCTCTATCGTTCGGAGGACCATATGTGGAAGGTGCTTTTAGGCCCCATCGGCAAAGAACTGTTCGCCTCACTCGAACCCTCAGGTTTCGTTGGCATCGGCTGGTTCGAACCCGGCGCCCGCAATTTCTACAACTCCAAGCGCCCCGTATCCAAGCCCTCCGACCTGGCCGGTCTCAAGATCCGCGTTCAGGAAAGCGAGCTGATGGTAGGCATGGTGCAGGGACTCGGCGCTGTAGCCACCCCCATGCCCTATGGTGAAGTATACTCCGGCCTCCAGACCGGCGTCATCGACGGTGCCGAGAACAACTGGCCCAGCTACGAGTCCACCAGCCACTTCGAAGTAGCCAAGTATTACACCGTGGACGAGCACACCCGCGTTCCCGAGATCATCATCGGCTCCAAGATCTCGCTTTCCAAACTCTCGCAGGCTGATCAGGACCTGATCAAGCAGGCCGCCATCGACGCCATTCCCTACCAGCGCAAGCTGTGGGCAGAACGCGAAAAGGCATCCGAGGCCAAGGTGAAGGCTGGCGGTTCCATCGTCACCGTCATCGCGGACAAGGGACCCTGGCAGGCGGCAATGCAGGCCGTGTATGACAAGCAGCCCCCCGCCGTGCAGTACCTGGTAAAGCGCATAGGCGAAGTGCAGTAAACAGCTATCGTGATTCCTGGGCTCCGGGGCAGCGTCTATCGCCACCCCGGAGCCACTCTTTAGTGGAAGGCCCTGCCATGAGAAACGGCATAGTTTCATTTTTCAATCTGGTGCATATAAGTTTGGTATACGTGGCCAAATTTATGATGATAGCCATGGTGCTCATCATCTTTGCCAACGTCGTGCTACGCTATGTGTTCAATAGCGGGCTTATGTGGTCCGAGGAAGTTGCCCTCCTCCTGGCGGTATGGTTCATTTTCATAGCCATGAGCCTGGGAGTGAAGCAGGGTCTTCACATCAACATCATGCTGCTTCCTGAAGCCAGACAACCGCGATGGCTCAAGAAAACGCTTGGCGTGCTCAAGAGCCTCGCGACCCTGACCGTAGCACTGACCATGTTGGTACACGGTTGGAAGCTGGTGGGATTCACGATGCAGTCCATCATGCCGGCAACGCAGTGGCCCGCGGGTCTGCTCTATGCCATATTGCCAGTGAGCGCCGTCATCATGATATACGAATCCCTCATGGACATCCTCGGATTGGACACCAGAGACCAGGCCGTTGACGACTTCCTCGCCGGCAAGGGATCGTTCAAGGATGTACTGGGAGGTTCCCGTGGCTGATCAAGGCATTGCCATAGCGCTACTTCTTGGCTCCTTCGTGGGCATGTTGCTCCTGCAGATACCTATAACCTTCTCCCTTGCCGTTGCCTCGGTCATCACCGCCGTATACTTAGATATACCCCTCATGGCCATCGTACAGCAGATGGTTCAGGGCGTGCGCTCCTTCAGCCTCCTTGCCATACCCTTCTTCATCATCGCGGGCGAGATGATGGGCCAGGGCGGCATTTCACGCCGCTTGATACTTTTCTCCAACCTGCTCGTCGGCAGGGTGCGTGGCGGTCTGGCCCAGGTTAACTGCATGGCCAGCATGTTCTTCGGCGGCATATCGGGCTCTGCTGTGGCCGACGTCTCGTCGATCGGTACCATACTCATACCGATGATGAAGGAAAAAGGCTACGACGACGATTTCTCCGTGGGCATAACCGTCACCAGTGCCTGCCAGGGCGTCATCATACCGCCAAGCCATAACATGATCATCTATTCACTTGCCGCGGGCGGCGTATCGGTGGGCCGGCTCTTCTTAGGCGGCTTCGTGCCCGGCGTCATGCTGGGCGTCGGTCTGATGATCGTAAGCTATGTCTTCGCCATCAAGAGGGGCTACCCCAAGGAGCGGAGGTATTCCTGGAAAGAAGCGCTTGTAATATCCAAGGATGCGATCCTCGGCCTCCTGACCGCGGTCATCATCATGGGCGGCGTCATCTCGGGTGTTTTCACTGCCACCGAATCGGCCGCTATCGCCGTTGTGTACGCCTTCTTCATCACCTTCTTCGTTTACAGGGAGATTCCTCTCAAAGCTCTGAAGGGAATTCTATACAGCGCCCTCAAGACCCTGGCGATGGTCATGGCGCTCATCGCTGCCGCGAGCGCCTTCGGCTGGCTCATGGCCTACCTGCGTATACCGGCACTGGCCACGCAGGGCCTGCTGTCGATAACGCGCAACAAGATCCTTCTGCTCCTCCTTATCAACATCCTGCTCCTGGTTCTTGGCATGATCATGGACATGGCCCCACTCATACTCATAACCACGCCCATACTCTACCCGGTGGTGGTGGGCGCTCTGGGACTGTCTCCGGTGCACTTCGGCATCATGCTCATACTGAACCTGGCCATCGGGTTGACAACCCCTCCAGTAGGCTCGGCCCTCTTCGTGGGCTGCGCTATAGGACGGATCAGGATAGAACAGGTGGTCAAGACCATGCTCCCGATGTGGCTGGTGATGGTAGCGGTGCTCATGCTCATTACATTCGTGCCCGAGATTACGATGTTCGTTCCCAACCTGCTGATGCCCCAACTCTAAATTGCCTGCCGGCGGCAACGACGGCGTCATGTAGATTGCGGGCGTCATGAGGTTCTAACGCGCACTACAATATCGTTCCGCTCGGCAACAGCCCGAAGGGCTGATGCCAATTCCTGTCATTTAGATG
>SPCK01000346.1 GCA_004525355.1 Spirochaetales bacterium | reverse complement strand
CGAACGCACAGCGGTGCTCGAAGCTTCCAACGCCCATCTTGAACGCGCGAACCTCGAATTGAAAACCGCGAACGACCGGTACCAGGACCTGGCCCTCAAGGATCCCCTGACCGGGCTGGCAAACCGACGTGCCTTCCAGGAATCCGGCCTCAAGGAGCTCAACCGCTCCCGTCGCTACGGCCGCGAGCTTTCCCTGGTACTGTTCGACATGGACGACTTGAAGCGACTGAACGATGAGTATGGCCATCCCGTGGGGGACGAGGCGATCAGGCGGGTCGGCAGGGTGCTGGCCGCCGCGTCCCGCGCCGCGGACCTTGCCGCCAGGTTGGGCGGCGATGAATTCGCGCTCATCCTACCCGAGACCGACCTTCAGGAAGCCCTGGCACTGGCCCAGCGATGCATAGAAGTCCTGGCCGCGGAAAACCTGGTCCCCGAAAGCGACAAACCGGTATGCATCGGCGTTAGCGTCGGGGCGACCAGATGCGCCGACGCGGACATCAGTTTCGAGGAAGTGTATGCCAGGGCGGATCGCGCCCTGTACCGCGCCAAGAATTCCGGCAAGGGTAGGGCCGTGGTGGAACAACCCCACTGACTGCGTCCCACCCCGATCCGCTTGCCCGGCCCCCGACTCGTCATTACCTTGGACAGTACGGATACACAATCGGAGGATTATTGTGGAATACAGACGATTGGGATCGGCGGGCATCAAGGTAAGCGCGCTTTCTCTCGGCTCGTGGGTGACCTATGGCAGCCAGATAGACGTAGACGTGGCGGTTGCCAGCATGAAGGCCGCGTACGATCAGGGAGTCAATTTCTTCGACAACGCCGAGTCCTACACGGCCGGCCGCTCCGAGGAGATCATGGGTGCCGCGCTCAGGAAACTCGGCTGGCGCCGCGGCTCCTACATCGTGTCGACCAAATTCTACTGGGGACTTGCCGACGGCCCCAACGAGAAGAACACGCTGAACCGCAAGCGACTGATGGAAGCCATCGACGGATCCCTGAAACGCTTCGGGCTGGACAATCTGGACCTCGTGTATTGTCACCGCCCGGATCCCGATACACCGATGGAAGAAGTCGTCCGCGCGATGAGCGACATGGTTGCCTCCGGCAAGGCCATGTACTGGGGCACCAGCGAATGGTCGGCCGACCAGATCATGGAAGCGTGGCGAATCGCGGACAAGCGTAACCTATACCTGCCACAGATGGAGCAGCCCCAATACAACCTGTTCGTCAGGGACAAGGTAGAGACCGAGTTTCAGCGGCTGTACGACGATATCGGACTCGGATTGACGACATGGAGCCCACTGGCCAGCGGCGTGCTGACGGGAAAGTACTCCGGCGGCATTCCCGCCGATTCGCGCCTCGCACTGCCCGGGTACGAATGGCTCAGGGAAGTGGCCACCAAAGAACGCATAGCCGCCACCGACAGGCTCAAGGCTATCGCCGGCGATCTGGGAGCCACGACGGCTCAATTGGCCCTGGCGTGGTGCGCCAAGAATCCGCGGGTATCGTCTGTCATTACCGGCGCTTCCAGGCCCGAACAGGTAAACGCCAACATGAAGGCCATGGACCTGCTGTCCAAGCTCGACAAGGGGACGATGAAAGCCATCGAGGGGGCTATTGATGGCGTCAAGTGATGAGGGCCCGGAACGCCAGCCAGCGGCTTCCATCGGGCCCACGCCTGTCGGTGACGACTCCGAGCCAACAGACGACGCCTCCGAGCCAACAAGCGACGCCTCGGCACCGGCTGGAGCTGCTTCCTTCGGTGATGAAACGCTGCGGTTCCCGGTCAGTTTCGACCTGAGAATCATCTACACGCTCGCATCGGGTGCCACGCTTGAAGAGGATGCGCTGCGCATCCTGGTGGCGGCGCACGCCAATCCAGCCCGCCCGACAGCACTCCCCGCTCCTGGTGTCACGTACGGTCGCCTGTCCGTCCCGGTGACGTTCAGCGACCGCGAGAGTATGTACTCGGCGTACGCGGCGCTGGGCGCCCTGCAATGCGTCAAGGCTGTCTTGTGAGGCCCGCCAGACTGACGTTCCTCTACGAGGACGATGACATCATTGCCGTGGACAAGCCGGCGGGCCTGCCCAGCATAGCCCCCGCGGGCAGCCGGGGCCAGAGCGCCTACGACTTGGTTACTGAAAGAATCAGGAGGCGCAATCCCAAGGGTCGGGCCGCGGTGGTGCATCGCCTTGACCGGGACACCTCGGGCGTCATGATTTTCGCCCGGAACGCTCGCGCCAAGACCGTGCTCATGGGGTCATGGAACGAGTTGGTGCTCACGCGCCGCTATATCGCCCTCGTGGAAGGAACCCCGCCGGAAAGCGAGGGCATCATTGACTCCTGGCTGATCGAGCATGGCGTGGGCAGGGTGAGCGTTGCTCCGCCGGGAACGCCCGGTGCGCTGCGGGCTGTCACCAAGTACCGTGTGCTGGAACGCGGTGCCGCGTTCTGCCTCGTGGAACTGGAACTGGAAACGGGGCGCAAACACCAGATCAGGGCACATCTTTCCAGTATCAAATGCCCGGTAGCGGGCGACGAGCGCTACGGTGCGCGCGCGGATCCAGCGGGTCGTCTCTGTCTGCATGCCACGCTCCTGGAACTCAAGCGGCCGTTCCCGCCCAGTAGAAGCGTCCGCACTCACATCGCGGGCGGATCTCGCGACAGAGCCAACGCGCCGGAACCACCGGCCGTCATCGACAAGGATGGCATTCTACGCTTTGAAAGCCCGATTCCCGATTGCTTCAGGCGCGGATTGGCCGTTACGACACCAAAAAGCGCCTTTAGACCGGCTGGCGCCCGCGGTCGTCCCGTCGAGCGAACCTCCAGTCCCCGCGAATCCGGCCATTACGGGTCCGAACAGGCGTACGGCCCGCATCGCGGCGCGCGCCGACTCGCGCGATCGGGAGAGAATCACCCCCCACGAGGCGCGCCCGGCAGCCGGGCGCCCGGCAGCCGTACGCCCGGCGGCAGACCTCCGGGCAAGGCTCCGGGTATCGGCAGGAGAGGTCCCAGGAAGTCCTCCTCGCGATAGTCGACCGACACGAGCCTGAGGCCGAAGGCTCCCAAGGCACCGGGTGCGGCGCGCCGGTCGCCAGACTCCGCGATCGCGCGGAGTCGCTCGATCTTCATCCTGCCCAGG
>SPCK01000145.1 GCA_004525355.1 Spirochaetales bacterium | reverse complement strand
GATGTACCGAATTTCAAGCGTTCGCAGATAAACTTTGAGGCCTTTCTCAAGCGCGCCATCGATACTGAAGATTCCAGGCCTGCGATAGAACTCAAGCGGTCCAGAGAGCGGCATGTGTCAAATTATCAGCCGGTGAATTGGCGTAGCGTGGAGCCGAGGCGCGTGCTGGATTACCTGTCCACCGAGAAGAACAACGGCAACAACGTGAACGCCGAAGAGGAGTTCATGGCATCGCTGGAGAACCAGCTGCGCTATACCCTGATGACCCAGGCGACAGCGTACGAGTTCAACCAGGTCAACCAGATAGTCCGGGCATGATCCACCATTGCGGTAGGGGAGCTTAACCATGGGAATGTTTACGGCAATCAACATCGCGGCGACAGGAATGACGGTCGAACGGCTACGCCAGGACGTCATCTCTGACAATATCGCCAACGCGAATACCACGCGTACTCCCGAGGGCGGAGCCTACAAGCGATCCCGGGTGGTGCTCGAACCGATCGCGGATACACCGTATTTCCGCCTGCCGTTCCTGCCCGACGAGTGGGACGGAGGAGCCGGCAACGGAGTGCGCGTCTCGGAGATCCAGAAGGATACCTCGACGGCGTCCCGATACGTCTACGACCCGACCCATCCCGACGCCATAAAAACCGGACCCTACACGGATTACGTCGAGTATCCCAACGTCAACATCGTCACGGAGATGGTTGACCTGATAGCGGCGTCGCGCGCTTACGAAGCCAACGCGGCGATCATCAATGGATCCAAGGCCATGTTCCTCAAGGCCCTGGAGATAGGCAGGTAGGGCGTATGGCCATCGAATTCGGTTCGATCCTGACGGGAAATGCCGCGGAAATGCTGGCGACGCAGAAAACGACCGCCGCACGCTCGGTCTCGCGCCTGACCGGGGCATCGAGCATCCTCCAGGCTCCATCAAATGAAGACGAAGAATCAATATCGGCTACCGGATTCGAAGATGCTATGCTCAAGGCTCTCGACGGGGTGAACACGGACCAGCTGGACGCGTCTGGCGCCATCGAGACCTTCCTGATCAATCCCGATTCCATCGAGGCCCACGACGTGACGATCGCGATGGCCAAGGCCAATCTGTCGCTCAATATTACCCGTACCGTGCTGGACCGCGTAGTCCGCGCGTGGCGGGATCTCATAAACACGAGGTGACGGGGCGCCCCTGACGGCTCCGCTTTCTCGTAACGCGAATTGATGGAAGACGCCTTGTGCGTCCCTGTCGTTCGTTCTTCTGGGAGGGGGAACATGAACGAGTGGCTCAAGAAAACTCTGGACCGCCTCAAGACCCTGTGGGGTTCCTGGGGTTTGCCCCAAAAGCTCATCCTGATCGGCATCGCCGGCGCGGTGCTCGTCGCCATCGTCCTGCTTTTTACAGTATCGGGAACTCCTACCCAAGTGCGCCTGATAAACACGCCGATACAGAGCGACGATGAACTGCGGTTGATCACCAGCCGGCTGGACTCGGAGGGCATCGAGTTCAACGTGGCCGAGAATAATATCCTCTACGTCAAGGATCAGGCGACCCGATCGCGGGCGGTATCAGTGCTCCTGCGGGAGGACCTGATTCCCCAAGGGACGTCCCTGTGGGACGTGTTCTCGATCGATCGATTTACCACCACCGATTTCGAGCGCAACGTCAACCTGCGACGTGCGATCATCCAGGAAGTGACCCGCCATATCGAGTCCATCGAAGCGGTGGACAAGGCCAACGTGGTCATCGAGATACCCGAGGACAAACTCTTCTCGGAGGATCAGAAACCGGTTACTGCCAGTGTCATCCTGTACCCAAAGCCTGGTTCTGACATCGTGACGAACCGCAAGCAGCTGGAGGGTATCCAGAAGATCATCAAGTTTGCCGTCTCGGGGCTTCTCGACGAGAACATCGTGATCACCGACCAGAACGGCATCGTGCTCAACGACTTCGCCGGGCTACAGGATATGGACAGGCTCGAGCTGACCAAACGCGAGCAGCAACTCATCCAGCGCCAGGAAGCCTATTACCGGGCGGCCGTGCTCAAGGCGCTGCAGCAAATCTATACCGCCGACCGCGTGCGCGACCTGAACATCAAGCTTGACATGGACATGAGCAAGAAGACCGTCGCCACGAAGGAGTACTTTCCCTTCACGCTCAAGCCGGACAATCCCATCACGCCTTACGACGACTCGGTCATCCAGCCGAGCGTGCGCGAATCGACCGAGCGCAAAGCCTATGAATATCAGGGGACCGGCTTCAATCCGGAGGGGCCTGCCGGCGTGGAAGGACAGACGTCTCCGGCCTACAAGGACCTGCAGAACATGGTGGGCAAGGCCACCGAGACCTACGTGGTCGAGAACGAGGCGCTGAACGAACGCAATACGCAGGAAAACACGTCTCCGGCCATCGATCGGGTAACTGTCTCGGTTAATATCGACGGGGTCTGGAAATGGAAGTATACTGACAAAGGTGAACCGCTCGTGCGGACAGATGGCGGTATTGACCGCGAGTACGTCCAGGTACCGCAGCTGGAGCTGGATGCCGCGGCAGCGCTCATTCGGGATGCCATCGGGTACAACCGTATGCGCGGCGATTCGGTTACCGTGAGGAACATTCAGTTTGACCGGAGCGCGCAGTTCAAGGTGGAAGACGCCGATTTCCTGCGGACCCTGCAGCTCCGCCGCGTGGTGTTGTATTCACTGATAGGGCTGGCATTCCTGCTCGTGTCGTTCATCGTGTTCAGGCTCGTGTCCAGGGAACTGGAGCGCCGGCGCCGCATATCCGAGGAAAAGCGGGCGCTGGAACAGCAGATGCTCAGGGAAAATGCCATTCGCCAGGCGGAGGAACAGAATATCGAGGTATCCATGTCCGTGGAGGAGCGAAAGCGCCTGGATCTCCAGGAGCATGCCATCAACATGGCCAAGGAACATCCCGAGGATGTGGCCCAGCTGATACGTACCTGGCTCAGGGAGGAATAAGTCATGGCCCAAGCCGCGATGTCCAAGAGCAAGTCTTCGACCCCTACATCCGGTTCTTCGGCCAAGAAACCGAAGTCCGCCAAGGATCTCAACGGCCGCCAGAAGGCCGCGATCTTCCTCATCACCCTGGGCAGCGAGATATCCGCAGAGATATTCAAGCATCTGCGGGAAGATGAGATAGAGGCGCTGACGTTTGAGATAGCGCGGCTCGAGAACGTGGAGCCGGATCTCAAGGATTCGGTCCTCATGGAGTTCCAGGAACTCATGATGGCCAGCGAGTTCATCTCGTCGGGCGGCATCGACTATGCCCGGGAATTGCTTGAAAAGGCGCTGGGATCCCAGAAAGCCATCGATATCATCAACCGGTTGACCAGCAGCCTGCAGGTACGACCGTTCGATTTCATCCGCCGTACCGACCCGGCCAACCTGCTCAACTTCATCCAGACGGAGCATCCGCAGACTATCGCCCTCATTCTGGCCTACCTTGAGCCGAACAAGGCAAGTTACATACTGACCAAGCTCCCCAAGGAGAACCAGTCCGACGTCGCCAAGCGCATTGCCATGATGGACCGTACCTCTCCGGAAGTGCTTCGCGAGGTCGAGCGGGTACTGGAGAAGAAACTATCGACCCTGTCCAGCGAGGATTACACGGCGGCGGGCGGCGTCGATGCCATTGTCGAGATACTCAACCTTGCCGACCGTACGACCGAGAAGGGCATCCTTGAAGCGCTGGAAGAGGAAAATCCCGAGCTGGCCGAAGAAATCAAGAAGAAGATGTTTGTGTTCGAGGACATCGTCATGCTGGACAACCGTTCCATCCAGAAGGTCATCCGGGAAGTGGATACCCAGGACCTCACGCGAGCCCTCAAGGGCGTGGATCAGGAAGTGGCGGAGAAGGTATACCAGAACGTATCCAAGCGCGCGGCCCAGGCTCTCAAGGAAGACATGGAATACATGGGACCCGTGCGCATAAAGGACGTGGAAGAAGCCCAGCAGAAGATCGTCGCTGTCATCAGGCATCTGGAGGACACGGGCGAAATCATCATCGCCCGTGGCGAGGACGACCAGCTCATTCAGTAGAAGGAAACGCCCGTATGGCCAAGACCGTATTCAGGCCCCAGGAGATCGTTCCCCTCACCAGCGCGTTCATCCTGAATACGCCCGGTGGCAAGGCCGTCGACGAGGAACTGGAAGAGGCTCCCCCCGCCCTGGAGTACGAGGGACCCACCGCGGACGATCTGCGCCGCGAAGCCGAGTTGTTCAAGGAACACTGGGAACAGGAAAAGGAAGCGATGGTTTCTGCGGCGCGGGCGGAAGCCCAGGGAATAGTCGCCAGTGCGGAGGCTACCGCATTCGAGGAAGTCAAGCAGAAGAACGACCAGGCGCTGAAAATCCGCAGGGAGGCCGAGGACGCCGCGGAGCGGGCGCTCAGCGACGCTGAGTCCAAGATCCAGGCCATGGAATCCCAGGCGCGCGCGCGGGTCGACGAGGTGACCAAGGACGCGTTCAGGAAGGGTTTTGACCAGGGCCGCGAGGATGGTTTCAAAGAAGGTAAGAACGAGGTTGATCGCCTGGTTGGCAGGTTGCACACCATCCTGGAGCGCGCAATGGACAAACGCTCGGAGATACTTGAGCAGACCGAGGGTCAGATCGTCGAACTCGTGCTTCTGGTCGCACGGAAGGTGGTTAAAACCATTTCCGAGAACCAGAAGAACGTCGTCATTTCCAACATCGCACAGGCGTTGCGCAAACTCAAGACTCGCAGCGACATCATTATCAAGGTGAATCTGGCCGACCTGCAATTGGCCAGCGACCATGTCAAGGATTTCATCGAGATGGCGGAGAACGCAAAACGCATCACCGTACTCGAAGACTCCTCCATCGACCGGGGCGGTTGCGTGATCGAGACGGACTTTGGTGAAATTGACGCGCGAATCCAGAGCCAACTGCACGAGCTCGAGGAGAAAATCCTCGATATATCGCCCATCAAGGCTCGCGGAAAGGCGCAGTAAGCCATGGACCTCATGGGCAAGTACCTCGATGCGGTCGAAGCCGTCGATCCCATCAAGTACACGGGTCACGTCACCAAAGTACAGGGGCTTCTCGTCGAGAGCCACGGACCCCAAGCCGTCGTGGGAGAGGTTTGCCAGATACTCCTTCCCCGATTGGGCCGTACCGCATGGGCGGAGGTGGCAGGACTCCATGGCGAAACGGTTCAGCTGATGGCATATTCTGGGCTCGATGGGATAGAGGCAGGCTGTACGGTGATCGCCACCGGCGAATTCCTGCGCATACCCGTATCGGATAAATTGCTCGGTCGTACATTGGACGCCATGGGCAGGCCGGCGGACGGCAAGGGCGAGATCGCTTCGTCGACATACTACCCTGCTGTCCAGCAGGCTCCGGACGCCATGACACGCAGACGCATCAGGACCAGGATGGTGACCGGAGTACGTTCGCTGGACGGCCTCCTGCCGCTGGGTCGCGGTCAACGACTGGGTATCTTCGCTGGTTCCGGGGTGGGCAAGTCCACCATTCTGGGCATGATAGCCCGGAACACCAACGCTGACGTCAACGTGATAGCGCTCATCGGTGAGCGGGGGCGCGAGGTCAGGGAGTTCATAGAAAACGACCTGGGAGAAGAAGGCCTGGCCCGGTCCGTCGTAATCGTGTCAACCTCGGATACACCTCCCCTGTCGCGGTTGCGCGGCGCGTATGTGGCTACCGCGGTAGCGGAATATTTTCGAGACCAGGGGCTGGATGTCATGCTGCTGTTCGATTCGATTACACGATTCGCCAGGGCCCAGCGGGAGATCGGCCTGGCAATCGGCGAACCACCTGCCACGCGTGGCTATACTCCAAGCGTTTTCGATTCCATGCCCAAGCTGCTT
>SPCK01000498.1 GCA_004525355.1 Spirochaetales bacterium | reverse complement strand
TGGTCCGTTCCTTTCTTCAAGCGCTGGTGGAACGGCACAAGGTTCGCCCGCAAGTGGCACTTTTACGCGGACGATCCTTCCAAGTGATCGATCAGACCTGAACATACCGGACCGGGGTATCGTGCCCCGGTCCTCGTTTCCGGCGGTCTGCGCCCGGGCGGCCCGATCGGAAGGAGCTTTCGATACCCACGATGTTTGATTTCTGGAACGAACTTCCATCCATGGCCCAACAACTTGTCCTCGTCAAGGACGAAATGCGGAACGTTCTGCGCTCCGAAGGATTTCCGCTGGCAGATCCCATAGAGGACCTGATAGACGCCAACGGCAAGATGCTCAGACCGGCCTTCCTACTCCTCGCCGCGGAATTCGGCAAGAGTCGGGAGCGGCTGTTGCCGCTGGCCGCCGCCATCGAATTGCTTCACGTCGCTACGCTGATCCATGACGACGTCATCGATGGCGCCTCCACCCGAAGGGGGACTCCTACCGTTCACGCCCGCTTTGGAGCAAAGGACGCAGTCCTGGCCGGAGACTGGTTATTCTCGCGCTGCTTCCGCCTGGCATCCGAATCATCGAACCCCGAAAACGCCCGGCTCCTGGCCCGGCTTGTGGGCGCGATATGCTCCGCGGAAATCCACCAAGACATGGAAAAATTCCTCTGGCCCGAAAGCGTTCGCAACTACCTCAGAAAGATAGCGGGCAAGACCGCGGTGCTCTTCTCGCTGGCCCTCCAGGCGGGTGCCCGCGAGTCCAAGGCCCCTCAGGGCGTGTGGGCGCTCCTGTCCAGGATCGGTTACGACGTCGGCATGGCCTTCCAGATCACGGACGATATCCTGGATTACGAGTCCTCAGAGGGCGCCATGCGCAAACCGGTGGGCAAGGATATCCGCGAAGGTTTATGCACGCTTCCCCTTATCCTCGCGATCAAGGCTGATCCCACCGCCATACGTCCCTTGCTTGGGTCCCGCAAGCCCGAGACCAGGGCCGTGACGTTGCTTGTATCACGGGTTCGCTCATCGGGCGCCCTGGACAAGGCGCGAAGGTACGCCGGACGCTACACGGAACGCGCCCTGGCGGAAATCGCTCGTCTGCCGAAGGGCAGCGCCAGGAACGACCTGGAACTGGTGGTCAAGAAGCTCTTGACGAGAGACTACTGAAAACAAAAACGCCTATACAAATGGCCCGAGAACCGTGACGCATTTGCATCGCGAGCCCCGATCCTTCATGGTTGCATACTGAAAATCAGGTTCCCGCTTACGATAGTCCCGTGATCCTGCCCGTTTCCGGGTCGATGTCCATGCCCAGATATCCAGGTTTGCTGGACAGGCCGGGCAAGGTGTTTATCTCTCCTGACAACGGGTAGATGAATCCAGCGCCCGCGGCCAACCGGACGTCGTTTACCGGGAATATGAAACCTTTTGGCGCTCCCTTGATCAAGGGGTCGTGCGACAGGGAATACTGGGTCTTGGCCATACAGATAGGCAGCTTGTCATAACCCAGAGAGCTGAACTTGTCGATGGCCTTCTCGGCCTCTGGCGAATAGCTCACCTGTTCCGCGCCATACACCTCGAGAGCGATGCGGTCGATCTTGTCCTTTATCGAAAGATCCAGCGAATAGAATGGCTTGACGTCGCTTGGCGACTCGGCGGCCTTGACGACGGCCTTGGCCAGCTCGACAGCTCCGTCACCTCCCTCGGCCCAGTTCCTGGCGACCACCGCGTCGACCGCGCCTGCCTTGATGGCCGCTTCCTTGATAACGGCCCACTCCGCCTCGGAGTCGGTGGGAAAGGCATTGATGGCCACGACCGCGGGCACGCCGAACTTGCGCACGATACCCAAGTGGGCCTCCAGGTTGGCCAGGCCCTTCTTCACGAGCTCGACGTTTTCTTCCTTGTATTCCTTCGCCAGGGGTTTGCCCGGGCTTACCTTGGGGCCACCGCCGTGCATCTTGAGGGCACGAACCGTCGCCACGATAACGGTGGCGTCCGGGAAAAGCCCCGAAGTCCGGCACTTGATATCAACGAATTTCTCGAATCCCATGTCC
>SPCK01000381.1 GCA_004525355.1 Spirochaetales bacterium | reverse complement strand
TTCGGCTCACGAATCTACGCCCAGGGAATCGATGCGGCCTCCGGCGATGACCTTCTGAAAGCGGCAGTTCCGATCGTGTACGGAGAGTCTGCCTTCCTCGAGCGGATGGCGGCCAGGACGGGCGGCACCCGCGAGGCCGTGGGCCTGGTGCTGTCCGGCGGATCCGCCCGCGCCTTCGCGCACATCGGCGTCCTGGCCAGGCTGGAAGAGGCTGGCATTGTCCCTGATTTCATCGTGGCCAATTCCATGGGATCGATCATCGGGCTTCTGTACGCGGCTGGGCTTTCCCCCGCGCAGATCGGCGACCTGGTCTCGCGGACGGACATCGCTTCGTTGTTCGATCCGGTACTGCCCCTGCGTGGCGGCATCCTTGACCCCGGCAGATTCTCCGACCTCCTGCGCTCGTACCTCGGGGAGTTGCGGCTCGAGGATCTGCCCATCCCCATCATGATCGCCACCGAGGACTTGGTGACCAAGCGCGAGATACGCATCGCCGAAGGTGACTTTTATACGGTCATGGAGGCTGCCTACGCGTTGCCGGTATATTTCCCGCCGGTGGCGTATCGGGGCCACCTGCTTATCGACGGCGGCATCACCAACCTGGTGCCCCTGGGTATGGCCCGGGAGTATTCCGGGCGGGTCATCGTATCCAGTACGTTTTACGACGCACGGGGACTGAACCTGCGAAATCCCCTGGTCATCCTGAATACGTCCATCGATATCGGCAAGCGGCGGGCCGGTGTGGAGGACCTGCTGGCCTATCCGGACGCGCTCTGGATTCGTTGTAGCGTGGAATCGTTCTCCTTCATGGCTTTCGACTCGATGGACGCGCTGGTGGCTGAGGGCTACCGTTCCGCCGATGCGCAGTCGGATTCTCTGGCGGCCTTTCAATCGGGCGGCGTGGACCCGGCGCTCGCCGCCGTGCGGACGCGCTATTGGCGGGAGCTGCCGTCAGCCTTCCTTGACTGGTCCCGCTTCGGGCGCGCGCCTTCAGTGAACCCGGTGGTATCCATGACCGCCGCAGTCGATTCGTTCTGCTACCCGGGTGATCCTTGGTTCCTGGACGACTCGCTTTTCGCCGGAGTCGGCGCACGATTCCGCTACGGTCCGGCACAGGCCAGCCTGGCTGGTGGCTATGACTGGCAAGCTTGGTCGGGCGGCAACCTGGTGCCCGCCGCTTCGGCCTCGGTTGCGCTGTATCCCTGGCCGGCGATCGAGCTGGAAGCCGTGGCCTTGGCCCGTTGGCCGGGCGACGATCCTGTCCCCGAGGTCTACCTGCGTTCGGGCGTCATCGGCGCATTTCCCTGGGGCGGCGGAGGATCGAGGCTGGCCCTCGCAAGCCACATGGAGCAGATCGCGGATTCCGAAAACGGAACGGGCGCGCGGCTTCTGACCAGTTCAGCCAGGATCGAACTCGACGGCGCCGGTCTTCCCGGCAGCCTGGGCCTGGAGCTGGGACACCAGTTTGACGGGCCGGGGAATGACCACTTTGCATTCGGATCGATCGCTGTACGTTTTGCTCCGCTGCCGGAGGCGTCCCTTCGGGCGGGCGGCCTGACCCGCATCGGCATGAACGCCGGGGCGCTTGCTCCCTTCTATCGCTCTGACCCCTACCTGAACCTGGATCCTTCATCCTTGTCGGGCAAGGGACAGACCGTAGCCGCGGGGTCGCTTTCCGCGGTCTGGGAACCGTCATGGCTCAAGCTGTCCCTGGGCGAGCTTATCCTGGTGCGGCGAGTAGCCCTGTCCGTCCTGGCGGACGGCGTTTGGACGATTGGGGCAGATGACGAGCCGTCGCTGGTCGCCGGCCTGAGCCTGGCCTGCGACGTATCCCTGATCGGCCTGCAGTCGAATTATCTGCTTGCCCAAGTCGGTCTGGACCCGCGATCCGGCGAGTTCCTGGCGAGGCTGTACCTCGTGTCGAGGTAGGAAGCCGGCGGGCTGGAGATACGGCGCGATGCCTGAGCATAGCTGGGCGCGTCCGCGGCGGGCCGCGGACCGCGTGCTCCGTTCCAAGTCCTCGCTGCGCTGCGGGCTTTACGCTTCGCCCGCTCGCGCGCTGCGGAGCGGAGGATTGCCATTCGATCCGGATCGGAACTTTCCTGACCACAGGCGCCGTTTCCGGTGGCCACGCCTTCAGTACACCAACGACAGCCCGAGTCCGCCGGCAAAATACCAGGACTGGAAGGCCCGCCACTCCCCGGCGGCGTAGCCGTGCACCACGAAGGTCGAATCGGGAGCGTACCAGGCCAGCTCCGCGGCCACCGACAGGGGCGCCATGAACCCGATGGGGCCGCCCACCGGCCAGGTGCGCGCCGCGGCCGACGCTGACGCCGACAGCTGCCCGGCGGGTCCGAGGTCCACCAGGGATTCGGCGCCTGCGCGCAGGTAGGCCCACGCGAAGAAGCCGGGTACGTCCCAGGCCGGTTCGGTTGCGTCGCCCCACCCGGGATAGAACGTGGACGCGTTCATCTCGGCGGAGGCGAACAGGCGGCCCGGTCCCGGTGCGTATTCCAGGATCAGTCCGGCGCCCGTTCCGGGGAAGCGCGCCGGGCCGTCCCAGGACGGCGGCCATCCGGACGACGCCTCGTCCACGAAGCTGGCCCAGGCGCCTCGCACCAGGAAAGCCGAGGTGATATCGCCATTACGGAGGAGTTCGCCCTTGAGCGATCCGGCGATGGAGATTCCGCTGGGATCGTAGGCGAGGTCGTAACCGATGTATGGCGTGAACATGATGGACGCAACGAGTTCCATGCCGCGCGCGGGGAAACCGCCTAATCTGAATCCCGCCCACGCTGGTACCCGGGCGCGGAGGCTGCCCTCCGCGGAGTCAACGAAGGCATACGCGCCCGCGGAGGATTGAAATGTATCGGGGGGCA
>SPCK01000214.1 GCA_004525355.1 Spirochaetales bacterium | reverse complement strand
CTGTGGAAGTACAAGACGAACCTTCAGCCGAAATCGCTACCCAGGAATAAGTCAATAACGCCATGATACCTGCCGGCCTCAAGGATAAGGTCCCTCCGCACAATGCGGAAGCCGAGCAGGCTTCACTTGGCGCCCTCCTGTTGGATCCGGACGCGGTACCGCATGTCCTGCGTTACCTGCGTCCGGACGATTATTACGTAAACGCGAACAAGCACGTATTCGCCGCCATCATTTCCCTGTTCGAGAAAGGGCAGAAAGCGGATCTCATTACGTTGGCCGACGAGATGCGCGCGCTGGGCACCCTGGAGCAAGCGGGCGGTCCCGCCTACATCGCCAAGTTGACCGATGCCGTTCCATCGAGCGCCAACGTCGAATATTACGCCAAGATCGTACGCGACAGCTCGGTACGCAGGTCGGTGATACGGCTTTCCGCTGACATCAGGCAAAAAGCCCATGACGATTCAATAGAGACATCATTGCTCCTGGATGAGCTGCAGGAGAGCATTTTCGAGATCAGCCAGGACAGGCAGTCGGTAACCTACAAGAGCGTCAAAGAAATCGTGCCCGAGACGATGAAGTTGATCGAGACGCTGTCCAAGTCCAAATCCCAGTATACCGGCGTACCGGCGGGATTCCATCAACTGGACAGCATGACCAGCGGGTTCCATGATTCAGAACTGATCATCATAGGGGCACGCCCGAGCGTCGGCAAAACGGCGTTCGCACTGAACGTTGCGGCGCATATGGCCCTGCGTGAAAAGGCCGCCGTCGGTTTCTTCTCCCTTGAAATGCCGGACGTCCAGTTGATGAACCGCCTCCTGGCCAGCGAGGCCAGGATCAACTCGGAGAAAGTACGAAGCGGGCTGATCAAGCCAAGCGATATCCAGAGTCTCATGGACGCTGCCAGCCGCATCTACGAGGCGCCCTTGTACATTGTGGACGTACCGAATATCAAATTGCTTGACCTTCGGTCGCTCGCGAGGCGTATGAAGAGCGAAAAGGATATCAAGGTACTCTTTATCGATTACCTTACCCTGGTTACCCACGAGAATTCCGACCTGCCACGCTGGGAACAGATCGCAAGTATTTCCCGCTCGCTCAAGGCGCTTGCCCGCGAGCTCAGAATCCCCGTAGTGGCGCTGTCCCAGCTCAAGCGCGAAGCCGAGGGCAAGCAGCCCTCCATGGCCGACCTGCGTGAATCGGGTTCAATCGAGCAGGATGCCGACGTCATCATATTCCTGCATCGCGAAAAGGAGATCTATAAGACCCAGGATGAACGCTCCACCTACATTCCAACAGAACTTCTGATCGCAAAACAGAGGAACGGCCCCGTCGGTATGGTAAATCTGCTGTTCTTCCCGACCTATACCCGCTTTGAATCGCTTGAAAAAGACCACGGCGGACACTAGACTTGATTTGTTCGCGGAGGGACGCGCATGGAACTGGAAAAAAGCTATGACCTGTCAATACTCGTCAATGACTCGAAGCGGCTGGTTCTCGAGGAACTGGGTCGACGCATCGAAGCCAGCGCGGAAGAAGGCATATGCGATTGCCAGGATTGCGTCGTCGACATGGCGACCCTGGCCCTGAATTCGCTCAAGCCGCGCTATCATGCGTCTCTCCTGGGTACGTTCTACGCCCAGGCAGCCGCGGAAGGCGACTACGCCGAGGAAGTGCACAAGGCCGTTGATGAAGCGATACGAAAGGTCAAAGCCAACCCGTCACATGCATGAGGGCTTGGTCGACCGCACGCGATTCAGCGATCGTCTTCGGTATCGTCTGCCAGAAACCCAAGTTTCTTGACGGATTTATAAGGCCCCTTGAATACCTGGATGAAGGGCTTCTTGGATGAGGTTTCCTTGAATCCGGTCAGGGCTTTCCGGTAGGACTCGACGGGAAGGCGTACGACGCCGGTCTGTTCCGCCTTCAAGCCCAGAACATGAAAGACGAGTTTGTCGCTTTCCAAGCCGTTATAGAGTATCGCCGCCTCGCTATCCAACTCGGCTTCCAGGGCTTTTTCGCTCAGGTAGTATTTGAGTATCTCCACTGCCTTGGGATCGAGGTCGTCCCTGAGCATTCGCACACGCTCGAAAAGCTCGGGATATCCAACCAAGGCTTCGCATCCCGAAGGGATAGCCGCCTTGTCACGGTAAACGGACAATCGTTCCAGTTCTGGCAGCACCTGGGCATCCAGGCCCTTTGACGGCCATGTAATACGCAGGGCGATTTCAGGCCGCACCGCGACACCACACCGAGGGCAGATCGAGGACAGGAACGATCCGTCGAGAAGCGCGGACAGTATGTTTCGGTCCGAGTCAAGATTCGCCAATTCAGGCACGTCCACCTCGATAACGGTATCGCATCGACAGGTTACACTGGTCATGGTTCGCTCCTTGCGGCGCCGTCGGGCGATCTATACAACGATCTCTGGCGGCGGCGGTCATGGTTGTGTCCGGCGCCGATGGCCGAACGGAAATTTCAGCTTCATCGCCCGGAGAAGAACAGTATATCCCCCAATGTCGCAAAAAGGAACAAGCCGGCAACGACTACCACGCCGATCGTCTGATAACGCAACACCGTCTTTACCTTGGCGGCTTTACCTCGGAGCGCCTCGATGAGGAAGAGGAGTATCCACCCTCCATCAAGTAGCGGAATGGGAAGCAGGTTCATGGCGAAAAGCCCGATGGACAAGATGGCAAGGAAATTGAACGAGACCGATAGCCCGCTTCCCATCCCGGTCGCAAAACTTTCCGATGCTACCTGGCCCACGATCCACGTGATGCGCGCTGGACCGGAAACCGCCTTGAGCGCGTCAACCCCCATGAAAAGCGAAGCCAGACCGCGATAGGTAGCGCCGATAGTCTTGATCGTTTCATGAAAACCATCGGCAATGGCCCCGAACAACCCAGCGGACTGGATGTGTACACTGGTCTGCTTCCATGAGAGACCGGGGTCGGTGGAACCTGTCGCGTCATAGGAGAGCACCAGCATCGCCTCGGCCGGTTCTCCGGAGCGGCTGTACGCAAATACCGGCCGCTCCGGATTCCCGGTTTCCAGGTAACGCATCAGGTCGACGATGTGCCTGATCGGCTGGCCGTCCACGGAAGTGATGACGTCACCGGCGACGATACCCGCGAGTCTGGCGGGACCGTTCTCCGACACCGAATCGACGACAGGATCGATCCACGGATAGACGCCCACCTTTCCGGCCCCTGTCTCCTTGTCCATCAGCGGTATGACCGCCGTCTGGACGTTTTGACCGTTCCGGTCGAGAACGAGGTTCAGCTGGCGACCCGCAGACAGGGCGAAGGATTCCTGGATATCGGAGAAGCTCCGTACCTCCCTGCCGTCGATGGAGACGATGGCGTCGCCGGTGCGCAGGCCGGCGGCATCGGCAGCATAGCTACCGCCTTCATAGTCGCTGGCCAGTACCACGCGGTTGCCCCAGCTTTTAACGGAGTAACCGAAGCCGCCTATCATCGCGAAGACGACGAAGGCAAACACGACGTTCAGCGCGGGGCCGCCGAGCGCGATGGCGATGCGCTTGAGCGGATGGGCGGTGAAGTAGGAGCCGGGATCCCGGGGAAACTCCTCAAGGTTCTGCTCGATGGCTTTCCGATAGGAATCTTCGCCCTTCATGCGGCAGAAGCCTCCGATGGGAAAGACCGACAGGCGGTACCGAGTAGTGCCGTGCGTGAAGCCAGTGAGTTTTGGTCCCCAGCCAATGGAAAACTCCTCGACTTCCACGCCAACCAGTCGAGCGGCCGCAAAGTGGCCCAACTCATGGAAAAATACGACGATGCCCAGGCCGAGCAGGCCCAGCAGGATGGAAACTATGGTCATGCATACTCCATGACGGCACGTCGGGCTTGCTGCCTGGCGCGGGCGTCGGTATCAAGAACGGATTCAATGTCATCAAGACGGGTCGGCCAAGGTGAATCAAGCGTCGCCGTGACGACTCGGGCAATGGCGTTGAAAGGCAGGGTCCCCGCCATGAACGCGGCGACAGCCACTTCATTGGCGGCGTTATACGCATCCGCGAAACCTTCTCCGCTCCGAAGCGCATGATAGGCAAGTCCAAGGAGGGGATATCGTTGCGGTTCGATAGCGCGAAAGGTAAGTCCGTGCAGAACCGGATCAAGGTCCGCCACATGTTCATCCACCATATCCGGCCAAGACAGTGCATTGAGTATGGGGATGCGCATGTCGGGTCGGGAAAGCTGGGCATACAACGAACCGTCTCTTGTCCGTATGAACGAATGCACCCGGCTTTCCGGATGCATGACAACCGAAATGTCGCCGTGATCAAGATCAAAAAGCCTGGCAGCCTCAATTACCTCAAGGCCTTTGTTGGCCATGGTTGCGCTGTCGACGGTAATCTTTCCGCCCATATTCCAGGTCGGGTGGGCCAGCGCATCCTCAAGGCTGACCGTGGCCAATGCGTCGAGCGGGAGATCCCTGAATGCGCCGCCTGATGCAGTGATGATTACGCCGCGTACCGTTTCGCGTCCGAAGCGCTCAATCATGTTGAACAAGGCCGAATGCTCGGAATCAACGGGAAGAATCCTGACACCACCGGCCTTGGCTTCGGCCAGGACGAGCCTGCCAGCCAT
>SPCK01000428.1 GCA_004525355.1 Spirochaetales bacterium | reverse complement strand
GAAACAGAAACAGAAGCAGAAGCCGAAGTCAAGGTCGAAGCGGAAGAACCCGCCGCCGAGGCCGAGGCTGAGGCCGAGGAGTCGAGCATCGAGGAAGACAAGTTCTACACTGAATAAGGAGACTGCCATGGAAATAAAGGCATCCGATATAAAGGAACTGCGCGAAAGCACCGGCGCGGGCATACTGGATTGCAAGAAAGCATTGGTCGAGGCCGGCGGTAGCACTGGCAAGGCTGAAAAATTGCTCAAGGAGTGGGGGCTGGCAGGAGTAGAGAAACGTGCCGGTCGGGCCACGAACGAAGGCCGCATTTTCATTGCTGATGGCCCGCGCGCCATGGCCTTGGTCGAAATCGCCTGCGAGACTGATTTTGTCGCCCGCAACGTCGATTTCATCGCCGCCGGCAACAAAATGGCCGGCATCTGCCTGGCCAAAAGCTACGACAAGCCGGTGGACGAGTTGGAGACCATGGTCAAGGACTTGGCCAGTGTCATAAAAGAAAACATCAGCCTCAAGAGCGTTCACCTTATAAAGGCGGGCGCGAACGAGAACCTGCACAGCTACATCCACGGCGAGGGCAAGATCGGCGTCATCGTGAAGAGCGTCAGCGATAAGGCAGACACCTTTGGTAATTCCGAGGTCGCCGGGTTCATCCATGACGTAGCCCTGCACATCGCCGCGTTCCGCCCCATGTTCCTTGATCAGTCCCGGATCGATTCTGCCTGGGTCAAGGAGCAGGAAGAGATCTTCCAGAAACAGGTCGAGGGCGACGAAAAGATCAAGGGCAAGCCCGCCAACGTTATCCAGGGAATCCTCAAGGGCAAGCTGAACAAGCTCATGAGTGATATCTGCCTGATGGACCAGGGTTTCGTAAAGGACGAGAAGCAGAAGGTATCCGCGGTCATGGCCGCGGTAGCCAAGGCCGCAGGTGCCACGCTTTCAATCATTGATTATACCTACGTCCGCGTCGGGGAGAACTGATTTTCTGGCCCGTCGTCCCCAGGGGCGGCGGGCTTTTCTCGTTCGGCGACCGGGTATCATGTGAGCCAAACCCGTCGCCCGGGTCCGCGGATGCGATATAGTTCCGGGGACGCTATTTCTTGTTACGGCCGTCCGCAAGCGCCTAGCCGCGGGCAAGCCGGAAAGGAAGACCCATGGACGACGTGAAGAACGCGTGCGAAGAGCGGATGAAGAAGACAGTAGCCGCGCTACGGGAGGATTTTGCCGGAATTCGAACCGGCCGTGCTTCTCCCGCTATTCTGGATAAGCTACGGGTCGATTATTACGGACAGAAATCTCCCATAAGCCAGGTCGCCACCGTTTCTGTTCCGGAAGCCAGGCTCATCGTCGTACAACCCTGGGACAAGGCTCTGATCGTCGAGATCGAGAAGGCCATCCTGAGATCCGAGCTCGGACTGAATCCCTCCAATGACGGTAAGGTTATCCGCATATCCATACCGCCGCTCACGGAGGACCGTCGAAAGAGCCTGGTCAAGGGCGCCAAGGCATCCGCCGAGCAGGGCCGTGTCGCCCTGCGCAACATTCGACGCGACGGAATAGATGACATGAAGAAGCTCAAGGATTCGGGAATGCCCGAGGACACGGTCAAGAAAGCCGAAGATGAGCTGCAAAAACTGACTGACTCGTATGTCGCCCAGATCAACAAGGTGCTCGAGGAAAAAGAGAAGGAGATCCTGGAGGTATAGCGCCATGGAATCTTCCGCTTTGGAGAACCCGCCCGTACATGTAGGTCTCATCATGGATGGAAACGGACGATGGGCCAAGGCCCGCGGGTTGTCTCGAACCGAAGGCCACAAGGAAGGGCTCAAGGTAGCCAAACGCATCGTCAAGGCCGCTGAGGACTTCGGCGTTCGTTACCTTTCGCTGTATACCTTCAGCACCGAGAACTGGAAGCGAACCGCCGATGAAGTCGGCTTCCTCATGGGGCTCCTGCGCACGCATCTCGGAGCGGAATTCGACTTCTACCGCGAGAACGGGGTTCGGATCGTACACTCGGGCAACCTCGACGGTCTTCCGCCCGACGTTGCCGAGGCGATACGCAAAGTCATGGCGGACACTGCGGCCTTCGACGGCATTACTGTCAACCTGGCCATCAATTACGGCGGCCGCGACGAGATAATCAGGGCCATCCGAACAATCTCCCATTGCGAAGATCCTATCGACGAGGCTTTCCTTCGCGCACGCATGGATGTACCCGACATACCCGACCCGGATCTTGTCATCAGGACGGGAGGCGAGCATCGCCTTTCCAACTTCCTGTTGTGGCAGGCGGCATATTCCGAACTCTTCTTTTCCGATGTACTCTGGCCCGACTGGAACGCAGAACACCTGCGCACGGCCCTGGAGTTTTTCGGATCTCGGAAACGCAGATTTGGCGGTACTCCGTGAAAAATGTGGCGCGCCGAATTCTGCTGACCTTCATGGCCGTACCCATATTGTATTCGCTCGCGCTTTTCGTGCCTTTCATGAGGCTTCTGCCGAT
>SPCK01000402.1 GCA_004525355.1 Spirochaetales bacterium | reverse complement strand
CCCCGTTTATCGCGAACGGCGGAAAAGGCGAACATGCGACAGATCAGCGGACGCGCCTCGTAGACGGTACAGTGAAAGGGCGTATTGTCCGCGTAAAGAGGACACCCAACCCGGCCGTCGACTCGAACGCGCGGTTCGATGCCGCCAGCCGCCATGCTGAAGGCCAGGTCCCGATTCGACATCGTCAACCATGTCGCCACGAGCGCGGCTTCTACGGGAAATATATCCGGCACGAAGCCTTCGCAGCAGGTGCCGCACCCCGACGGGCATGACAAGCCGGCTGCCGTACGGAAGGCGTCCACGGCCTCATCGACGCGGCGATACAGTTCTGTCAGGTCTCCCAGTCGTTCGCGCAGGACGGAAGGGGGGAGGATTTGGGTTATGTCCACGGGAAAACACTCCGCTTGGGCAGGGCCGTTTCCGCGCTGGCGACCGTATGACCGGTCGCCCGTCGTCGGGGGGCGCACGCTTGGCGAATCGAATCTAGCCGTTCTCGTCTTCGATGGTCAAGCTCCCGTACCGCGCCTTACGCGCGAGCGGTGAGCAATCGCCAGTAAAATGGATATACCCGTAATGAAACCCACCATATCGGCTATCCCGTCGAGGATCCCGCGACCGGATATGGGGCTGAAATCCCGCATGATAGCTGCTGCCAGCATGGCAAAAAGGATGAAATGTACGATCTTGTCCAGGCCGGGAATCCCGGGATTGTCCGGCAGGTCGCTGCCCGGGATGAGGACAGCTATCAGGATGAGGGCCAGCGCCGCGGCGCTGAGCCAAGGTCGGGTGGATCGAACCATGGGCGCAGGATCGCGCGAGGCGATCAGTTCCGTCCAGCCTCGTCATTTTCAAGCCCGGCCGACACAGCCCGGTCCGCAGCCGCCCTGATCGCCTCGGCGGTCTCTGTGTTGATTCCGACCTTTTTTGCCAGGTAGGCGACTTCCGCTTCCGCGACGGCTCTGAGCGATCCAAAACCGTCCATGATCCTGCGTGCCTTGTCCGGGCCCACGCCTCTGACGGCTTCGAGAATCGGAAAGCCTACTGCCTTGCCGCGTAGCCGCTGGTTCATGCCGGTGGCGAAGCGGTGCGCCTCGTCGCGAACGGCCACAGCCAGGCGCAATCCGGGCGCATCCCGCTGCAGGACGATTGAACTCGAGGCGCCGTGGGGCCACAGTTCTTCGTTTTCCTTGGCGAGTCCGACTACCGGGACGTCGATGCCCAGGGCTTCGATGACCTCCCACGCGGCGTTTACCTGCCCCCGACCGCCGTCGATCAGGAGCAGGTCCGGAATCTCGGCTTCCTCGTTGACCAAGCGGGTAAAGTGCCGCGCGGTGGCCTCCCGCATGGCGCCGAAATCGTCGATGGCGCCGTCCAGGCTTCGTATCTTGAATATCCGGTACGATTTCTTCTCGGGGGCGCCGTTGCGGAAGGCAACGAGGCTGGCGACCGTGTGCTTGCCCGACAGCTGCGCTATATCGAACCCGTGTATCAGCTCGGGCAACGCATCCAGGTCCAGCGCCTTGCGGAGATTCTCGAGGGCTTCCAGGTCGCCCGCTTCCCGGCGCCGCTTGACGATGTCCTCGCGGGCGTTGAGTGTGGCCATCGCCATGGCCGCCTCGTGGCGTCGCTCCGAGGGCGTTGCGAGGGTCAGCCCGATCCCGAGGCTACGCCTCAAGAAGTCGGCGGCCAGTTCGAGTCCCTCCGGGTCGCGTACGAACAGCTCCGGCGGCGGCAGGCGGTCTTCCCCATAATACGCGGCAAGGAACTCGGCCGCCGCCTCGCCTTCGGTGCCGAAGCTACGCTCGCGGTACAGGTCACGTCCGACCAGCTTGCCACCGCGGGTTTGGAACACGACGAAACTGATCAGGCTGCCGTCCGCCGTCCAGGTCACGTAATCGCGGTCACCCTGCTCGAAATCGACCGTACCCGACTCGCCATGGAATGCCTCGATCGCGCCGACCGTATCCCGGAGCGAAGCGGCCTTCTCGAAATCCAGGGCGGCTGCGGCCGTCTCCATGTCGGCCTTCAGGGATGCCACCAGGATTTCACTGTCGCCCGAGAGGAGCGATGCAACCCGTTCGACCTGCTCCAGGTATGCTTCCCGGGTAGTCTTGCCCGCACACGGAGCGGAACAGCGGCCGATATGGTAGTACATGCAGGGTGCCTGCCGTTTGCGCATCTGCTTGCAGCGCCGCAGCGGAAAGAGTCGCCGGATCAGGTCCAGGTAACGGTCGATGACCTCCGCGCTCGGATAGGGCCCGAAATACCGGCTGCCATCTTCGACGATCCGCCTCGTCCTGAACACCCGCGGGAAATCTTCGTTGGTTATACGGATGGACGGGTACGTCTTGCCGTCTTTGAGGTTGATGTTGTAGCGGGGTTCGTGGCGCTTGATCAGGTTGTTTTCGAGAAGAAGCGCATCGTACTCCGTTTCGGTGTGTATCCATTCGAGCGTTACGGCCTTTGATACCAATAGCCTGGTTTTCGCGTCGCGCCGGCCGCTGAAATAGGAAGCCAGCCGATCTTTCAGCGATCGCGCCTTGCCGACGTACAACGGATTGCCGTCGGAGCCACGCCAAATGTATACTCCGGGGCTGCAGGGAGCTTTTTTGGCGCTTTCGCGCGTTGTCTCGTCGGACGGGGCTTTAT
>SPCK01000189.1 GCA_004525355.1 Spirochaetales bacterium | reverse complement strand
GGCGGGAGCGGGATATTCGTTTGACTGAGCGGGGGACAGAGCTTGAGACTCGGGGGACAGAGCTTGAGGTTGGGACCTATCCGGCTGCCGGATCAAGTGTGCCTCGCTCTGTATGGCGCAAGCCAGGGCGAGGCAGGAGGTACGCGTGCGAATCGTGGCCGATGACAGGGCGCCTGCCTGTCTAGAGGAAAGAACGCCGAAGGGCGCGCCGGAGAATTTGGCACCCACCCGAGGGTCGTCGTGCGCGCCAGCGTTGGCGGTTGACGTATCGAGGAAGGATTCAAGCCGTACCGAAGCGTTGCCTCTGACCGTGAAGGTCAGGCGAAGGGCTGCCACATTCGGCCTGGCCAACGATACGAAGCGTTCGGATCGCAGCTCAACCGCCTTGCCATCAGGCGTGTTCCAGACGGCGCGGCGCTCGAGCAGGCCCTTGCGCAAATCCAGGCGCCTGCCGGCGGACACAGTACAGCCGACGCAACCGAGGGGGACGCCGTCCAGGAAGAGGCGGAAACCCGTCCCGTCGGGTACGCTGACGATGGTTTCGTGCCAACGCGCGAAGCCGAACGCTTCCTCGCCGTAGACGATGGGCGTGCGCTCAAAGTAGCCGTTTATGTAGGTGCCGCACTCCGGGCTCCCCGCCACCGGGCTCCCCGTCTCCGGGGCGCCTTCTTCCGGGGCGCCGCGTATGCCGATATAACCGTTGGACAGCGTGAAAAGACTCTCCGGCGCCGGGAACGTTGCGCTTCGGAGCGTGGCGGGGTCGTCATCGCGCTCGTCGCCATGGAAATTGCCTTCAAGTATCTGCCAGTCAGGGTCAATGGTCATCGCATAATCCGTTTCATTTCAATTCGAGCATGCCAGCGAGGCGCCCGGGAGTCGATTACCGGACGGGTCATTCGGCGGGCGGCGCGCATGAGCCGCGAATGGACAGCTGCGTCTCCAGTATCGTTCTCCGCTCGGGCGGGTTTCGCCCCCGGATCAGGTCGACGATCATCTCAGCTGCACGCTCACCCAGAGCGGCGGCCGGTAGCGTCATCGTAGTCAGCGGCGGAAAGACGTAACGACTGGGAAAATCGTCGTCGAACCCGGCTATGGAAATATCGGCCGGTACGGCTAACCCAGCCTCGCGTACAGCTTGCAGTGCTCCGTAGGCGATCGCGTCGTTTCCGGCGAATACAGCCGTCGGTCTGGGCCGAAGCTCCAGCAGTTCCTTCATGGCCAGGCGCCCGGATTCTTCGCTGAAGTCGGCCCAGCGTATCGAGGCCTCTACGGGAGACAATCCAGCGTCGGCCATGGCTTGCCTGAAACCAGCGAGCCTGGCTGTGGCGGCGTGATAGTCCGCGGGCGCGTGCACGATCATGCCGATCCGCCTGTGTCCCAGTTGCACCAGGTAGTCGGCGGTGGCTTGGGCTGCTTTCTCGTTATCGATATCGATCTGGTACGCCTCGCCCTTGACCGTGCCGATGACGATGGCGGGAATGCCCGCGATTGCCAGGGCAGGGACGCCCGCGTCGTCCTCCAGGGTGTTGGTGATGACGACGCCGTCGGCGCCGGCGGACCGGATCAACGCGGCCAGGTCGGGCGTCGCGCCCCGTCCGCCGCAGGGTACCAGGACGAATCCGCAGCGGCGCCGGTTGAGCACGGGCGCCATGCCTTCGATCAGTCGGAGTATGTACGCGTCGGAGTAGATGGAGGATGAGTGGCGAACCGCCAAAGCTACGATGTGTCGAGCGCTCTTGGCAAGGCGAGCGGCTTCCTTGTCCGGTTGGTAGCCTAATTCTGCCGCTGCCGCGAGGACGCGTTTCCTCGTCTCTTCCGGGATGATCTTGCCGGGCGCGGCGTTGAGTACGAAGGAAACCGTGGTCCTGGAAACGCCGGCAGCATGTGCGACGTCTCGGGATGATACTTTTCCTCTTTTCACGCCTACTCCTTGACCGAGCCGGCCAGTATGCCGCGCACGAAGTATTTCTGCAGGGCGAAGAATACCACCAAAGGCAGGGCCATGGAAACGAATGCGGCGGCGGTCAGGTATTCCCAGCCTCCTCCGTAGGAATTGACCATGTTGGCCATGGTGACTGTCATGGGCGCCACGTCGGGAGTCCCGCCCAGGTAGATGAGGGCGACCAGGAGGTCGTTCCAGACCCACATGAACTGGAATATGCCCAGGGACGCGATGGCGGGCAGGGACGTCGGCAGGACAAGACGGAAGAATACGGTCGGGTGCGACGCGCCGTCGATGAAAGCGGACTCGAGCATGGAGCGCGGCAGTTGGCCGATAAAGTTTCGTAGCAGGTAGATTGAGAACGGCAGGCCGTACGCGGCATGGGCCAGCCATACCGCGATAAAGCTTCCGGTAAGCCCGAGCCGGTTGAACAGGGTAAGCACCGGGATGAGCGTGAGCTGGATCGGCACGGCGATGAGGGCGACCACGATCAGGTACAAGCCTTCCTTGCCCTTGAATTCCATCCAGGCGAAGGTGTAGGCAGCGTAGGCCGCGACACAAATGGGAATCAGCGTTCCGGGTATCGCGATCATCAGGCTGTTCAGGAAGCTCGTTCCCATGTTGGCCCGGGAGAGCACGTTCACGTAGTTCTCAAGCGTAAAGCGCAGGGGTGTCCTGAAGGCTTCCCACCAGCCGGAAAGGGCTATAAGCTCCTTGGGTCGAAGCGAGCTTATCAGGAGGCCCACGGTCGGAACCATCCACGCGGCACACATACCCACGAGCACGATGTTGAGTGCGGTCCTGGCAAGGGACCTCCTGAGGTCGAGCTTTCGTTTTCGCTCAGCCATGGGATTTCCTGCTTTCCCTGAATCGTTTGATATTGATGACCATGACCGGCGCCACCGCGACGAGGAGGACGACCGCGATGGCGCTGGCCCGGCCAAAATTCCGGTAGTTGAAGAGTTCCTTGTACATGCGGTTGGCGATGACCTCGGTTCCCAGGGAGCCGTTGGTCATCACGTACACGATATCGAATATCTTGAGCACGTTGACCATAAGAGTCGTCGCCACGACCGCGATCGTAGGCGCCGCCAGCGGCAGGATCACGCGGAAGAATATCTGCAGCTCGCTGGCTCCGTCGATGCGGGAAGCCTCTATCAGCTCGGTGGGAATTCCCTTGAGGCCCGCGGACAGGATCACCATCGCGAAGCCCGTCCACATCCAGATGCCCACGGCTATCAGCGCAACGTTGTTGGTGCGCGTATCGAAGAGGAAGGCCATCGGCTCGAATTGCGGATTCAGGGCAGTGAGGGCCGCGTTGATCGTACCTATCTGCACTTCGCCGGCGGGTCGGTATTCGAACATGAAGCGCCAGATGACGCCCGCCGCCACGAAGGAAATTGCCATGGGGATGAAAATCGCTGCCTTGGCGACGGGTTCCCATTTGACCTTGTCTGAAAGGATGGCCATCAGGAGCCCGAAGCCCAGGGTCCCGACGGTAAAGAATATCAGCCAGGCCGCATTGTTTCGCAGGACCACCAACATGCCGGAATCGGTGAATACGTGGACGTAGTTTGCCAGTCCTACGAAATTCGTCGCCCGGGCATCCCTGAACGACAGGATGATGGTGTTGATGATCGGATATACCAGAAACGTGGCCAGCAGCACGAAGGCCGGCGCGAGCCACAGCCAGGGACGGGCTCCCCCTCCGGCGGTCGGTTGTTTCTGTCGTTTACCGCTGATGAGCCTCTCGGCAAGATAGACGTAGGCCGTCAACAGGGCTGGGACTGCGGTCACCGCGACCAGCAGTGAAATCAGTTTCATTCTTGCCTCCTGACGGAATGTACGGATCGATTTTGTCATGGGTGCGCCAGGGGCGGCGCGTAGGACGCGGGCGCGGAAAGGCCGGTTGCCGTCCCGTAACTATAAAGTTATGGGACGGCTTTCGATTACTTCTTGTACGCGTCCATCCTGACCTTGTCCAGGTCGGC
Organism: Spirochaetales bacterium; assembly: GCA_004525355.1. Classification (GTDB taxonomy): domain Bacteria; phylum Spirochaetota; class Spirochaetia; order Treponematales; family UBA12059; genus UBA5200. The sequence continues at coordinate 1,041 of SPCK01000189.1, read as the reverse complement.
GAGGATCTTGTCCAGGGATGCGGGATCGTTCACGAAGGACATGATCGCGCCCCAGAATGCTTCGTTCATCGCGCCGGGCATCATGTCCGATGCGTCGAACACCACCATTTCGGACTCGTTGAGGATACGGGCCGCTTCCTTGGTAAGGGGGTCGGTGTAGGCGGTCAACGGGACGGTACGATTGGTGGACAGTGCGCCGGTGGCGGCCCAGTAGGTCTGGCCTTCTGCTGACGCGAGGAATTTCAGGAATTCAGCGGCAGCGGCGGACGGCTTGAGGGCGACGACGCAGTCGCCGGCGCCTTCAACGGCCTTGGCGTAACGCGAATCGATGGCCGGGAACCCGAAGAAGGAGAAATCCTTGCCTACGGTCAGGGCCGGGAACTGCTCCTTGATGAAGCTCTGGAGAAAGCTGGCCTGCTGGTGGAACAGCGCCTTGGGCGGGGTCTGGAACAGGGGGGCGTGAGCGGCGCCAAAGTTGGTGGACAGTATGTACGCCTTGCCGCCGTACGCCATCTTGGGATCGCCTACGACCTGGCCAAAGTACTGGAAAGCCTTCTTGACCTCGGGGCTGGTCCAGGCCAGGCGGCCTTCGTACCAATCCTTGTAGAGTTTGGGCCCGTTGATGCGCAGGAAGATGTTCTCGATCCAGTCGGTTCCTACCCAACCCGAGGCCGCGCCGCTCTCAACGCCGATGGCCCAGGGGCTGATGCCCGCGGCGATGGCTTTCTGGGAAACCATCTGAAGCTCGTCCCAGGTCTTGGGTAGGCTGATGCCAAGGGATGCCACGGTGACCGGGTTGTACCATACCAAGCCTTTGATGGCCGCCTTGAGATACACGCCGTACAGCTTGCCGTCCACCGTACCCAGGTCGATCCAGCCCTGTGAGAAGTTTTTGCGGAAATCTGCCATGTCGTAGACTTCGCCGAGGTTGACAAGTTTGCCGTCGCGGGCCAGCTCTACCATGGTGCCCGGATTAGGCAGGATGGCGATATCAGGTGGGTTACCTGCCTGTACCCTGGTGGTAAGGATGGCGTTGATGTC
>SPCK01000182.1 GCA_004525355.1 Spirochaetales bacterium | reverse complement strand
GAGGCGTATGCCCCGGGCGGCATTGCCATCCTGATTGAAGTGCTTACGGACAACAAGAATCGCGCCGCAGCCGAGGTTCGAAACCTGCTTACCCGCGCTGGCGGGTCGCTGGCCACCTCCAACGCCGTCATCCGGCTCTTCAATCGCAAGGGCGTCATCTCCCTTGACGGTGAAAAATATTCCGAGGACCAAGTGATGGAAGTCGCCCTGGAAGCAGGCGCCGACGACATCGTCAATGAAGGCGGAGAAATCGTCATCTATACCGCTACCGACGCCTTCGAGACCGTGCTTGACGCCATCAACGCCAAGGGCATGGAAACCGATGGCGCCGAGGTGTCCATGATTCCAGAAATCTTCGTTGATATGGACAAGGACGCGGGTTCCAAGGTCTCGAAGCTCATCGACAGGCTCGAAGAAAACGACGACGTGCAGAGCGTCTACCACAACGCCAATCTTCCCGAGGACGACGAGGAATAAGGGTGAGCGCCGGAGTCGTCCGCGTCCTGGGCGTGGACCCCGGCCTGGCCTCCGTCGGATGGGGCGTCGTCGATACCGACGGCGTCCATCTTTTTTATCGGGGGCATGGTTGCATCTCAACCCTGGCGAACCGGGATATGTCCGACCGCCTGGCCACGATCAGGGATGGGCTCCTGGCTGTCGCCGACGAGTATGCTCCCGCTGAAGTCGCGATGGAGGGCTTGTTCTTTTCCAGGAATGTTACGAGCGCCCTCAAGGTATCCGAGGTTCGGGGAGTGATACGTCTTGCGTTCCGCGACAGGGGCATCGCTCTCTCCGAATACTTGCCCAATGCGGTCAAGCAAGCCTCCGCCGGTTCCGCAAGCGCGGGCAAGGCCGACGTGCAGGCATTCATCAAAATGGTGCTCGGACTCAAGACCGTGCCCAAGCCGGACCACGCCGCCGACGCCCTGGCTGTCGCGGTGTGCCATTGCCAGAACAGGGGATGGCAGGTCAATGTGCTGCCGGACGCCAGCGGTCGCTGACAACGGGCCGGTCGCTGACAGGCGACCCGCAAACCTGCTATACTCGCTTCCATGATCAACGCGATATCCGGTACGCTCTGCCACAAGGGCATCGATTCCATACGCATAGATACGCACGGTATAGAGTGGGAATTCCTGGTGCCCGTCAGGTCCGTCGACGCTTTCGGTCGCGTGGGCGAGAACGCGCGCGTCCTGGCTTGGCTGCTTCATCGCGATGACCAGATGCGCCTGTTCGGTTTTCCCACCGAATCGGAACGCGCAATATTCCTGGAGCTCCTGGGTGTGGACGGCATCGGGCCGAAGCAGGCGCTCAAGATACTGAGCGGCATCGGGGCCGACGAGCTGGACCGGGCCCTTGAAACCGAGGACATGGCCAGACTCGAGGCGATTCCGGGCCTGGGAAAAAAGACAGCGCAGAAACTGGTTTTTGCCCTCAAGGGCAGGCTCCCTTCGAGCCTCCGGGTGGTGCGGCCCGAGGTCGCCGGCCCCCACGACGATATCGTTCGCGCCCTTGCCGATCTGGGCTATGATCGCAAGCGGGCCGCCGAGACGGTCCGGTCGATCGCCTCTGAAACATCGGCATTGCCTGCCGATCCGTCCGAGCGCGAACGGGAACTCTTCCGGCGCGCCATGGTTTCGTTGAGCGGGGCTTGATTCGATGAGCGCAGATGGTATCGTGTCCGGCAGTTTCGTACCTGGTGAGGACGAGCGCGAAAACGTACTCAGGCCGCGTTTCCTTTCCGAGTTTCTCGGACAGGCGGGAATAAAGGCGAATCTCTCCATATTCATCCAGGCGGCCCGCGAACGAGGCGAGGCGCTCGATCACGTGTTTCTTATCGGGCCGCCGGGCCTGGGAAAGACGACGCTCGCTGGCATCGTCAGCAGGGAGCTGGAGTCCGACTTCAAGGTAACCAGCGCGCCCGCGCTGGAAAAACCCAAGGACCTTGCCGGCATCCTGACGACGCTCGCTCCCCGGTCGGTGTTTTTCATTGACGAGATACACCGGCTCAAGCCGGCGATAGAAGAAATGCTGTACATGGCCATGGAGGACGGCGAACTTGATTTCATCATCGGGCAAGGCCCCAGCGCCCGCACCCTGAGGATTCCCCTCCCGCCGTTCACGCTGGTGGGCGCCACCACGAGGGCTGGTATGGTCGGTAGCCCGCTGGTCAGCAGGTTCGGTATCAGCATCCGGCTGGGATTTTACGACAAGGCGGATATGATGGCCATCCTCAGGCGGTCTGCATCGATCCTGGAAATCAAGATCGACGAGGAAGCCGCCAGCCTGCTTGCCGACGCCAGCCGGGGAACGCCCCGCGTGGCAAATCGGCTCTTGCGGCGCATGCGCGACTTTGCCCAGGTCGCCGGCGGCGGAGCGGTGAACGCCGCGGTGGTAAAGGACGGCCTTGGCCGGCTCGAGATCGACGGCTACGGCCTGGAGCGTCACGACCGCGATGTTCTCGGGACGATCATCGAGAAATTCGGCGGCGGCCCGGTAGGCGCGGAGACACTAGCGGTTTCCACGAACGAGAGCGTCGAGACGCTCGAGGACTACGTCGAACCCTACCTGATACAAGCAGGCTTTCTGATGCGGACGCCCCGCGGGAGGGTTGCGACGCCCCTTGCCCATACCCATCTTGGTTACGGAACGAAGCATGAAGACGTCGGACTTCAGTTTTGACCTGCCCGAAGAGCTGATAGCGCAGGAACCGGTCGCCGAGCGCGGAGGTTCCAGGCTCCTGGTCCTTGACCGGGCAAGTGGTGTCATGGAGCACGTCCTGGTCGGTGATTTGCCGCGCTTCCTGCCGGCGGGTTCGGTCATGGTGTTCAACGACTCCCGGGTTCGCCGCGCCCGCCTGTACGCGACCGGCGCCGGAGGCGGAAAGGTTGAAGTCCTTCTCCTGCGGCAAGAGGGGCCGGCGCTGTGGGCGGCGCTGACGACCCGCATGACCAAACAGTCCCCGGGGAAAACGCTTGCCTTGGCTGACGGACTGGAAGCCCTGGTCGTCGAAGCGAGGCCTGACGAGCGCCTGCTGCGTTTTTCGCGCGAGATCGATGACGGGTATCTGGAGCGAAATGGCCACCTGCCTTTGCCGCCCTATATCCACCGTGCGGACAAACCGCTCGATGCCGAGCGCTATCAAACGATCTATTCGCGGGAGCAAGGCTCGGCTGCCGCTCCCACGGCCGGCCTGCATTTCACGGCGGAACTCCTGGACACTCTGCGGAATCATGGCATCGACGTGCGATTCGTGACCCTGCATGTCGGATTGGGAACGTTCATGCCCGTCAGGTCGGAGCGCGTCGAGGAGCATCGCATGCACCGCGAGGACTATACCGTGCCCGTGGAGACGGCGGACGCGGTCAACCGGGCACGGGCCGAGGGCAGGCCGGTTATAGCGGTGGGCACCACGAGCGTGCGGACGATGGAGAGCGCGTGGACCGACCTGGGGCTCGTGGCGGGACCTGGCTCGACTGATATTTTCATGTATCCCGGCTACCGCTTCAGGTCGATCGACGCGCTGTTCACGAACTTCCATACGCCCGAGTCGACCCTGCTGATGCTGGTATCGGCCTTCGCGGGCAGGGAACGGATTAGGGCCGCATACGAGGAGGCCATGCGGTTGCGGTACCGGTTCTTCAGTTATGGCGACGCCATGCTGATCAAGTAGGTCGCGTTGGCGGACACCCGGAAACCGGACCGGGCAGCCGGCCGGAAAACCCCGAGCGCGGACTGACTGCGCCGTTATTCCAGCGGGACGACCTTGCCGATGTACGGCAGGTTCCTGTGCTGCTGAGCGTAATCGATGCCGTAGCCCACGACGAACTCGTCGGGAATGGGGAAACCGACCCAATCCACGGGGACGCCGACCTCCCTGCGCGTCGGTTTGTCCAGGAGCGTGCAAATCGCCAGGCTCCTGGGTTCCCTCAAGGATAGTATCTGGCGGACTTTTTCCAGGGTGTAGCCCGTATCGATGATATCCTCGACGATGAGCACGTCCCGACCCCTGATATCTTCGTCAAGGTCCTTGAGGATGCGAACGTCGCGGTTCGACGCCATCGACGAGCCGTAACTGGACGCGGTCATGAAGTCAAAGCTTACGGGGATGCTGATCCGCCGGCACAAATCCGCGAGGAACACGCACGAGCCGCGCAGCAGTCCTACGAGTACCAGCCCATCGGTCGCGGGATAGGCTTCCGATATCAGGGCGCCAAGTTCCGCGACACGTGCAGCAAGTTCTCCCTCGGTAATGAGCGTTTCGATTCGGTAGTTCATGGGCCACAGTGTAGCATGCGCGCAAGTTTGGCGAAACCGTTGCGGGGGAGAAACTGCGCAGTGTCGTTCAGTATGAGTTCTCGTCCATCGCCTCGAAGGCAGCCCGGACTTGTGCCAGGCGCTCGAGCTGGCGGCCTATGATCCGGTCGTAATCAAGCTCGCCGGTCTGGATGCGGTAGGCCTCGTCCACCCAGTACTGAACATCCGACAGCAGGGTCCAGCGCAGCGTGTTGGCCTTGGTTGCCCACTCCCTTGCAGTGGTCCAGTATGCCAGGGCCGCGCGGTAGGCGGTTTCGGCCGTTTCCAGGCTCTTCAGGTTCTGCCGCTTCCATGGAGCGTTGAAGAAATATGCGACCTGTTTGTCGAACTTGGCGCCCAGGTACAGATGCTGCTCGATGAGTTTGAGTTCGATGTGCATATTGAACAGGTAGCGGTATCGTTCCCAGTGCTTTTCGTCAGGTATCTTGGCCATCGCGTAGAGCGGGTTGCAGAAGTCCGCGTTCCGGGCCTGCTCGAGCCAGTAGATGTTCTCTATCGTATCGTCCGGATACTGGATGTAGTGGATATGGTAGAGGCGATAGAATTGTTCCTTGAAATACACCGGGTAGCCCGGTAGGGCAATGCCAACCAGTACCAATAGGAGGCACAGGACCGCCGTTCTCTTCATGTATCCAGTATCGGCTTCAAGGAATCGTTTATATAGGGTTCTCGCGGTCAAGCAGAGATGAGATGGCCGACCAGACTGCCGCGCTCACCTCGTCCACGGGCCGGGACGCATCGATCTCTACGATGCGCATACCGCTGTCGCGGAAGCCCGATATGACCTTGCGGTAGGCTTGGGCGACCCGTTCCTGGAATGGCGCGGTTTCATAGATGTCCCG
>SPCK01000488.1 GCA_004525355.1 Spirochaetales bacterium | reverse complement strand
GCCCGCCTGCGCGGCCAGGTTGATCACGAGGTCGTACGCCTGGCCTGAGAACACGCCCTCAATGGCCACCCGGTCCTCGAGCGACAGCCGCCGGAATTCCATTCCGGGATGGCGGTCGCTGCGGCAGGTCCGACCGGTGACAGCGCCGCGCGCGTCGATGCCCAGCTGCGCCAGTCGCGCGTGCTTGAGCGCCGGATCATAGTAATCATTGATGGAATCGACGCCGACCAGCTCGTCACCGCGGTCCAACAGGCGCCTGGCTACATGAAAGCCGATAAAACCGGCGCAGCCGGTCAATAAAACACGCATTGGCCCACCATAACAAACTGGATTGTCCAGCCGAAGCAAGGATGCCCGCCCGGGTGGACCTGGAAGCGCTATTAGCGCCCGCCCTTGCTGATAACCGTCAGGATCGTCTTGAGGGCGATTTTCAGGTCCAGCATCGACGAGACGTTCTTCACGTAGAAGAGGTCGTACATCAACTTGACCTCGGAATCTTCGACTGAGGCCCCGTAGCGGTACTTGACCTGGGCCCAGCCGGTCAGGCCCGGCTTCACCAAATGGCGCAGGTTGTAGTGGGGAATGTCATGGGCCAGCTTGTCGACGAATTCCGGGCGCTCCGGACGCGGCCCGATGATGCTCATGTCGCCCTTGAGGACGTTGAAGATCTGGGGCAGTTCGTCCAGGCGGTAGCGTCTGATGAATTCGCCCACCGGCGTCAGCCGCGGATCCTTTTCGCTGGCCCAGACGGCCCCATTGGTCTCGGCATCCAGGCGCATGCTGCGGAACTTGTAGATGGTGAAATTGCGGTTGCCTAGACCGACGCGGGTCTGCCTGTAGATGGCTGGCCCCTTGCTGGTCGCCCTGACCAGCAGGAAGGTTAGCATGCAGAACAACAGGATCAGCGGCAGGAACAGCACCGACGTCAGCAGATCGAAGAAGCGCTTCAGCTTGTGGTAGACAGAATACGGTCCGCGGCTGAGGTTCTGCAGGAACCACAGCTCGTCGGCCGCGTGCACGGGTATGGTCTCCTCGACCAGTTCCCAGAAGGTGGACAGCTGGAACATCCGCACGCCCGTCGGAAAAAAGCGATACAGCTGCTGGTGCACCTCGTGGTACCATTCCTCGCTGACGACCAGCGAGTGGATGCTGCGCTCCTCCAGGAAGACGGACAGTTCTTCCATGGTGTTCATAAGCTTGATCGGACCAGCTCCCAACCAGGCCGGCAATGTTTCCGGTGTCCTGGCGGCGGCACCGATAACGAAGCCGTCGATGGCATAGCCCAGGCGCGGATTGCCTGCCAGCTTTTCTGCCAGCTTCAGGGAGTATGTGTCAAGTCCGATAAAAACGACTGGCCGGCGGATGCCGTATTGGTTCATGAACCGCTCGAGGAGTATCCGCCAGGCCAGGAAGAACACGACATACAGCGCGGTGATCAGGCCGAGGTTGGTCTTGGGAGCGATCGGGATGCCCGACAGTAGGTAAAAAATGGCGATGGCCAAGCCGACATTGATGGCCATGCAGACGAGGAAGCGCCTGTAATCCAGTTTCTGGGTGATGTTGTAGATGTCGGCGATGTAGAAATCAAGCAACCACAGAAGGCCGATCAGGCCGAACACCGGAAAATGCCGCAACCACTGGGAGCCCAGCCCATCAAAGCCATAACGGAAGGTCAGCACCAGCAGCAGCGCCACGTTCAGCAGCGCAAAATCCACGAGGGCCACCAGGGCCTTGATAATTTTTCTGTTCATCTTCCGGGCACGCCTTTCCAGCCAGCTCTGTTTTTCATGGAATCACCACAGGCTCAATACTATCATGGAACACGCGGCTTTTGCTTGTCCCCAGCCAGTTTGCAGAAAATGTTCCAGCCCAGATAATAGGCCGAGCGCAGCAAACCGAAGCCTTCCACCTGCCGGTAGAGGGTCCAGTTGTAGCGGACCATCTCCAGCTTGTTCTCCGATATCGAGCCCGCCCGCACACGGTAATAAGCCAGGCTTTCTGGCAGGACGTGGATGGCCGTGCCGCCCTTCAGGATCTTCAGCCAGAGGCCGTAGTCCTGCCGCTTGCGGATCAGTGGCATGTACACCTTG
>SPCK01000394.1 GCA_004525355.1 Spirochaetales bacterium | reverse complement strand
GAAAGCTCGAGGAGCTTGGATTCCATGGATTTCTGGTAGGTATTGGCAAGCTGATCCCGGAAAAAGGCGGAAGGAACGCGGACGCGAATGGTTTCCTGAAGGGATGAATCGTATTCGATATTGAACCACATTGAAAATTCCTGCTCGCTCAGCTCGCGGGAGAATTGGCTTATGGTCTCGTTCCAGAATACGCTGTAATCCCAGTCGCTCATTATTGGTTCTCCGGGTTTTCAAGATATTGCAAACAAGTTTTCCACAACCAGGTTCTTGTATCGAAGAGAGTATAGCACCCATCTGTTGAGCTACCTAGATGCATTTTCAAGGAATTCTACCAAATTTTTATGTAGTAGAATTTACTAATTATATATTTAGCAAAAAGATAGGGGTATACAAATAAATTCAACCGAATATAACAGAAATTGTCGGCATCATTCGCTATTCCTTTTCCTATATGGGGATAGCACACTTTGCACATGTTATGCACAAAATAGTGGCAACGGAACTCTGCTATATAATGGCGCGATCTTTACTTTTTTGCCTTGGGAGGATATACTGCCACTTCGGGCGGTAGGTCGCTTCAAGGTCAATGCGGCCATGCAAACCGGCTGTCCCGCCAGCCCCCATTTCAGCTCACTTCCACGGACGATACAATGGAATCGAATTATTCAGCGAATAGTATCCAGGTGCTCAAAGGCCTGGAAGCGGTACGTAAGCGACCGGGCATGTACATCGGTTCGACCGGCCCGGATGGGCTGCATCACCTGGTCTATGAGGTGGTGGACAACGCGATAGATGAAGCCTTCGCCGGCTACTGCAGTCGCATCGACGTCGTACTGGAAAAGAACGATATCGTCCGGGTAACCGATGACGGACGCGGTATCCCGGTCGGGATCCACGCGGTTGAGAAGGTAAGTGCCCTCGAACTGGTCATGACAAAACTCCATGCCGGCGGCAAGTTTGACAAGAATTCCTACAAGGTATCAGGCGGCTTGCATGGCGTGGGCGTTTCGGTCGTGAACGCCCTGTCCGAATGGTGCGAAGTAACCGTACACCAAGAAGGAAAGACTCATTTCCAGCGTTATCGGACGGGCTTGCCCGAAGATATCGTCAAGGAAACCGGCAATACGCACTTCAGGGGAACTGTTGTCAGGTACGCGGCTGATAGAACGATTTTTGAATCAACCGTATACAGCTTCGACGTCCTGGCCAACCGCTTGCGGGAGCTTGCCTTCCTGAGCAAGGGATTGATGATCACGCTGACCGACGAGCGGCTGTCAATACCCAAGACCCATGAATTCAAATTCGACGGCGGCCTCCAGGAGTTCGTCGAATACCTGAACAAGAACAAGGGCGTTCTCCACAAAGAACCCATCTACTTCTGTGGGTCCCGCGACGAGGTCGAGGTCGAGGTGGGCATCCAGTACAACGATACCTTCAACGAGAGCATGTTCTGTTTCGTGAACGGCATCAACACACGTGAAGGCGGGACCCATCTCGTCGGCTTCAAGAGCGCCCTGACGCGCGTGCTCAACGAGTTCCTCAAGAAATCGAAGCTGGCCAAGAAAATGGATGACACGCTCTCGGGCGACGATGTCCGCGAAGGACTTGCCGCGGTTCTCTCGGTCAAGGTTCCCAACCCCCAGTTCGAGGGACAGACCAAGACCAAGCTGGGCAACACTGAAGTCAAGGGCATTGTGGATTCGCTGTGCAACGACCAGCTGAGCCTTTTCTTCGAGATGCACCCCGAGGTGATAGAAAAGCTCCTCGAAAAGTCAGTCCTGGCGGCAAGGGCGCGGCTGGCCGCTCGACAGGCACGGGATTTGACCCGAAGGAAATCCGCCATGGAGAGCTCGGGCCTACCGGGAAAGCTGGCCGACTGTTCCGAGAAGGATCCCTCAAAGTGCGAAATATATATCGTGGAGGGCGACTCGGCGGGCGGCTCTGCCAAAGGTGGCCGCGATCGGACGATACAAGCCATCCTGCCACTCTGGGGCAAGATGATGAACGTCGAAAAGACCCGTATCGACAAGGTGATCGGCAACGACAAGCTCCAGCCAATCATCCAGTCGCTGGGGTGTGGTATCGGTGCCGACTTCGACCTGTCCAAGCTCCGTTACCACAAGGTCATCATCATGGCCGACGCGGATGTCGACGGTTCCCATATCCGGACCCTGCTTCTGACGTTTTTCTATCGCTATATGACGTCGCTGCTCGTGAACGGCTACGTGTACCTGGCAATGCCGCCGTTATACAAGATCGTCATCGACAAAAAGGTTCAGTACGCGTACGACGACACCGAGAAGGAGCGAATCCTCATGGAAAGCGGCAAGGATCCGGAGAAAGTCGCGATCCAACGGTATAAGGGCTTGGGCGAGATGAATCCCGACCAGCTCTGGGAGACCACCATGGATCCTGCCAGGCGCAACATCATGCAGATACAGATGGATGACGCTGTGGAGGCCGAGTACGTTTTCACGACCCTCATGGGCGAGCAGGTTGAACCTCGCCGTCAATTTATAGAAGAGAACGCCTTGGCGGTCTCAAACCTGGACGTGTGACATGGCAGAACTGACCGGAAGAATCATCCCGATGCCCATCGAGGAAGAGGTAAAGACCGCCTACCTCAATTACGCGATGAGCGTCATCGTCAGCCGCGCCCTACCGGACGCGCGCGACGGACTCAAGCCCGTACATCGGCGTCTGTTGTACGCGATGGACGAGCTGGGCCTCAAGCCGGG
>SPCK01000462.1 GCA_004525355.1 Spirochaetales bacterium | reverse complement strand
GTATGGCCTTCGCCAGTTCCTCGGCCAGTTCCGGGCGTTCCGGTCTTGGCCCCACGAAACTCATGTCGCCTTTCAGAATGTTGAGCATTTGAGGCAACTCATCCAACCTGGTCGCGCGAAGGATTTTCCCGATCCTGGTGACGCGGGAATCCCCGACAGTCGTAGGTATGAAATCATTTCCTTCTATTCTCATGGTTCGGAATTTATAGATCGTAAACGCGTTCTTGCCGTGCCCCAGTCGCATTTGCTTGAAGATTATCGGGCCCTTCGATTCGACACGTATACCCAATACAATAAGCGGCCATAACGGGGCGGACACGACAAGTGCCATGACGCCGAGCGCTATATCGATCACCCGCTTGAGTATCAGGTACGGCCTTTTAGTTTTTAGGTCGATGTTCTCAAGGAACCACGCCTCGTTGATCACGTCAATGGGAACCCGGCGAACCAATGTCTCGAAGAAATCAGGCAGGCCCTCGTACCGGGCACCTCTCCCGATCAGCTCGAACAGGAGGCGTCGCGCTCCATCTGAAAGCGTTCCGCCATCCGACATTACGAACAAATCCGGTATCCTCGCCTTGAGTTCCTCTCTCAAGGCCTCTGGGGTGTTCATGCTGGGGAACGACTCGTCCCGAACTCGTCCCTTCTCGTCGTAGACGAAAGCGAGGGAATAACCCAGGTACGGTTTTTGCTTGACGATATCGGCGAGGTAGAGTGCCTCATCAGTCGCGCCAATGAACGCTACGCTAAAGCGGATAGGCGATATCCGCGCGAGCTTGCCATAAGCGTAGCGCCATAACCAGACAAAAACGAAACCGGTGGCGGCAAACAGGAAGAGTATCGTTTTCGGGGCAATCGGAACGCCGGGCATCAGATAGAACATGAGCGCAGTACCAAGCGTCGAGATCGTCATCGCGACCAAAAGCCGCCCCGCGAAACGCGCTCCGTCGAATGGGGCCTCCAACGCGTATAAGCCGGCGGTGTAGAAAATCACGGCCCAGCCGATGAAGGCGAATGAGAAGGTCACAAGATGATTGTGCCATAAGCTTGGTCCGGGCAGGACCCCGTTTCGCAGGAAAAGAGCCAAGTAAAGCGCGCCATACAGGATCGCGAAATCCATGACGAAGAGGAAGAATTGCTTTCGCTTTCTAGAATGCTTCATTGTGCCGTTCCGATCCAGGAATCGAGTTTATGCGTAATTAGAGATCAGTGCAATCATAAAACTCGCTTGTTATTCCCCCCGAGCGTAGCCAAGGCCTTCAGGAAATTTCCAACGAGTACCTCGTACGTATTATGTTCCAGCAAGGCTTCCCTGCCTCAAGCGCAGCCTCCACCCGAGGCTCAAGCGGCAGCGTTTCTTCCGGACTCAGATCGACGCCGTTCGATACACAGAGAAATTGTACAGGAAGCAAGCCTCTCGTCGACAGGCACTCGAAGGCGTTCGGAAGCGGGGAGACGACGAGATCGGCTCGCCTGCGTGTTGGCAGATGATCCAGATGTTGATGGTTCTCCTACTCCTTCACACGGATCAGGCCGACACCGTACCCGGGTAGCGCAACCATCCATCCATCGTTTGAACGCGACGGCGATTCCCCGACGAGGGCCGTACCTGAAATTCCGATTTCGGTTCCGGAAATTTTTGTGGCTTTGAACGGTCCATGGTTTACAAGCAGGATGAAACGGCCACCCGTATCGTCCAGTAACCCCGTGGCGCTGACTCTAGGCGGTAATTCCAGCCCGGTTGGCGTCCAGTACCCCAAATCCCCGGGGAAGGTACTCCTGAACTCCGCGATTACCGGGAGCAATGTTTTCTCAATCCATGCAGGATCCGATCGATAAAGCGCCCAATAGAGAATCATCCGCGGCCTGACGGCAAGAGCGGCCCAGAACATGTACCGGGTTTCAGCATCCGTCGGCAACCGTCTGAAAAACTGATCGGTTCCGTCCGGCGCGCGTCCATACCCCTGGAGCGCCAGTACGAGCTCCTTACCGGTATTCGCGGCCTCCCGAGCAGCGCGCTCGGTCCGTGATCGGAACGATTCTCCAAAGTACTTGAAAGGCAGCGTACCACGGAACGCTGGATAGTAATTGATGCCGACGTAGTCCGCGTACCCGGCGAACCTGGGTATTGACGCGGGCTGGTAATTCATAACGAACAGAGGCCGGTCATCCATTGCCCTAACCATATCGCTGGCATGACGTAGCGTGTCGTCAGTAATTGTCTTGTTCAGTTCCGGTTCATCCGCAAGATACCATCCATGAAACGG
>SPCK01000039.1 GCA_004525355.1 Spirochaetales bacterium | reverse complement strand
TTTCTTCTTTTCCATAATACGCCTCCGGACGTCATGGCTCATCGATTCCTGACCGCATCCGTTGCATTCCCGTAAACCAATGCAGTGAGAATACAGCGTCAATAGAATTGTAGCGCCTGCCGGTACCGTCAGCAAGAGTCGAATGCAATAACTCCGTATCCACAAATCCGATCATTTCCAGGTGGTTCAAGACCTTCTACGTGATACACCGTCGAGCGTGCCGGAGGAGCGCACCCCCCGGCCCGTCAGAGAATCTTGCGGAAAGGTCTCCCATCAAGCTGAAAAGAACTCCGCGAGCTGCCGTTCCCTGCGCTTGATCATCTTCAGGAAGGCCGTCTCTGACATGTGCCTGCTCAATAGGGATCCAAGGAAACGCGAGGCGGCGGTGAAGCGCATCGTCCATGTTATCTCACAGCCAGCGTCCCCGTCCGTCAGCTCCAGCTCAAGACGGATCGCGGCCTTCGTCCCAAAAGCAAGCAAATAGTCTACCCGCTTCGGAGGTTCATAATGGATACAGGTCCACAACACCTTCCCGAACGGCTTTTCCACGGTCGTGAACATTGCGTCCTTCTCGGCGACGCCCGACTCGGAGTAGATCATGACGCAGGACCAATCGGGAATCCACTCGTACTCCCGGACCGGGCAGAGTAGGGGGAAAACTTTCGTCGATGGAGCGGCTACTTTTATGCGCATAGATCGTGTGAAGCGCTCCCCCTTGATCCAACGAACCGTTCTTTCCATTTTTCGTTCCTCCATACAAACAAGCTATGTATGGAGGGTAAAGCGTGAAGCCATAGACAGGTCAAGGTTTTTTCCGCAGGGCGGCCAGGAATTCGTCGACATCGGAACCGGAAAATCCGAGGAGGGCGAGCAGGCGTCGATGCTCGGCGGGAGCGTTGGTCTCGAACGCCGCGTGAAGATCCTTAGAATTGGCTTCTGAAATCCCGGCCGCTTGCCCGATATCATGCAACGCGGAGAGAGCGGCCCTGCCCACCTTGAGCGAGCCATCCGCCTCAAGAAGCTCGAGTATCGCCCTTTGTTGCGTCTTCAGGCCGGAAATGCTGTCGTTGATTTCAAAGACGCGCCTGAGCAGGATTCCCGTCGGCATGGTATCCTCATAACCGAGCAGCTCCTTTATTCGTTCCAGTTCAAGGCCAAGGGTGTCGAGGACCATCTTATTCCACCACCCGGGGCCAGCTTATTCCGCCAGGATGTTACACGATACGAAGATATAGAGTCGTCGTCAAGCCGAGGCGGCCTAAGCTTGCCACGCCGAACCGTCTTTGCGATACGACCTACTTGAGGTAACGATGATCTTCACGGCGCTGGAGACGAGCCGGTCCATCACCGCTCCGCCAACGACCGGGTCGGGGAATACCGAAAACCAGTCCTCGGGAGGGCGATTCGACGGGTAGCGTATAATATCTTTCGCACATTTAGCGGTCATTGAAAGAGGCGCCTCGTCAGCTAAGCTGACGGGTCATCTGGTTTAGTTGAGTTGCTACACAACAACGAACCTGAAGGAGGACGCCATGAGCGAAGGACGCTCACAAGGAAAGATTATAAGCATCGACGAAGGTCTCGTGAAGAGCCAGCTCGGAGATGTCGTCAGGGAGACGGTCGAGCAGACGCTCAACAAGATGCTTGACGCCGAGGCCGATGAGCTATGCGGAGCCAATCGCTATGTACGGAGTCCGGATCGTATCGATACAAGGGCTGGCCACTATGAACGTACGCTCGATACCAAAGCAGGCAGGGTCAAACTGAAGGTACCAAAATTGAGAGTTATACCTTTCGAAAGCGCTATCATCGACCGTTATCGGCGACGCAAAAGCTCTGTCGAAGAAGCCCTCATGGAGATGTACCTCGCCGGCGTTTCGGTGCGCTGAGTCGAGGATATAACCGAGGCGCTATGGGGCACTCGCGTTTCAGCAGGCGTCGTATCAAAACTCAACCAGGAGCTGTATGACAAGATCGACTTATGGCGCACGAGACCCATCGAAGGTACGTTCCCATACGTATACCTCGATGGTATCGTACTCAAACGAACCTGGGCCGACGAGATCCGCAACGTGTCGATCCTGGTAGCATTCGGCGTAAATGCTGATGGGTACAGGGAAATCCTCGGCGCTCAGGAAGACCGGGAAGCATCGATCCAGAAATCAGAACTCGTCATCGATAAGCTGAAGGCGATGAAGCTGCCAGTGGCCGCGAAAACAGTCGAGGACGGTATTAGGGAAACGCTGACATATACTGAATTTCCCAGGGAGCATTGGCGGAGCATTCGTACGAACAATCCCATGGAGCGCATCATGCGTGAAATACGACGTCGAACACGGGTCGTGGGAAACTTCCCCGATGGTCGTTCAGCGCTCATGCTGGTAACAGCTCGTCTTCGATACATCGCCGGCAAGGAATGGGGAACACGGAGATACATGGATATGACGAGGTTGAATAACCTCGTTCATTTCGAGGTACTTACCGGGTAGCTACTAGCTACTCCGGGTGAGGCGCCCCGCAAATGTGCGAAAAAATGTTGACGCTATCGCGTGACCTCGGTCAACCATTCTGTTGGAAGCTCGTTCCCGTGGCGATATGGATAATGACCCCGGTTCAGTGGTGGACAAAACCTACTTGTCCAGTTTGTACTCTATATACAACGCAACTCCAAGCGCACGTTTCTTAGAGTATTCCTTCGATTTCCGTATACCGTAGCAATCCATATAAACTCTGTATTTTCTTTTTTTAAAAATACTTAGAAACTGTTCAGGAAACCCTATTTACAGCATTAAAAGTGGAAGCCCCGCCGGAGCACGGCGGGGCTTCCTTTGAAAATGCTTACGTCCGATGAAAGAACCCCAATAGATCGAATGTCGAGACAGATCAGCCTGCCAACAAAGTCTTTAGGGAGGCGGTGAACGCAGATAAATTGCGGGCGGCAATCAGGATGGTGACCGCGATCACTATGACGCCCAACAGGTTGATAAGAGTGCTGTTCTGATAGCCATTCATGAACTTCTTGTCGTTGCAGACTATCATCAGCAGGATCGCAGTAATCGGCAGCAGGAATGCATTGGCGGCCTGAGCGAATAGGATAATCTCGGTCGGGGAAGCACCCAGGGTACAAACGGCGATGAGGCCGAACGCCAGGACGATGCCCCAGATTAGTTTAAACCGAGGCTGCTTCATATCTTCGCCCCAGCCCAGGATGCCACTGGAAGCAAAAGCAGCTGAGAGCGGAGCGGTGATGGCGGAGCTCATACCAGCGGCAAATAGGCCGATGCCGAACGCGCCGGTGGCCCATGAGCCCAGCACGGGTGTCAGTTGCTGGGCCATGGCAGCACTGGATTTTATTGAAATATTGGTGCCGTTAAAGGCGGCGGAGGCAGTGATGACGATGGCCATGGAGATGATACCACCCAGACCGATAGAAATGATCGAGTCGGCCAGAGAGGTCTTGATGCATTCTTCTTTATCTTCTCGCTTGCCCCACTTCTTGGCAGAGGAAGAAGCGTGCAGATAGATGTTGTAAGGAACGACGGTGGTGCCAATCAGGCCAGTCACGTAGAACCAGGCACGGTTGATCTGCGGAACCCTGGGCACGAACAGACCTGTGAGGATCTGAGCGAAGCTAGGTCGGACGGCGATTGCGGTAACTAGGAACAAAACGCCCATCAAAACAACCAAGCCGGTAAGGAACTTCTCGACGATCTCATATTTCCCGGAGAACAGCAAGGCTGCCGCGGCGATCGTCACGATGGTAGCCCACATTATCTTGCTAGAGGAAGGCAGGATCGCTTGAAGACCTAGAACGCCGCCGGAGATGTTGCCGGTTTCATAGGCGACATTGCCGATGAAAACGGCGGCTATGACAAGGGTCGCCAGAAAGATTCGGACGCTCTTTCTGGTGAACTTGGCACGCAGCGCTTCGCCCAGGCCTATATTTTTGACCAGGCCGAGTTTGGCCGCCATGCTCTGGAGGATGATTACGGAAATGGTAGAAAACAACAATGCCCAGAGCAAAGTGTAACCATAGCTGGCTCCAGACACAGTGCAGGTCGTGACCGTTCCGGGGCCAATAAAGGCGGCTGCGACAACTGCTCCCGGGCCGACCTCTTTGAGGCGCGATTTTAATTTGCCCATCTGTTCTTCCTTTCTAGTAGTGTTCTTTACCTAATAAATGTCCTGTTAGGATAAGCCCATTTATTGGAAACGGTAAGCTACCATGATAAAGACTCAATAAAATGGGGCTGTCAAAATCGTCGTTGGATTATGCAAATTTGATTAACAAGGTTCCGAAGTGTGGGGGATTCCTGCTCGGCATGAAGGCATTGATTAGGTCAGCCAGCAGGGATGGACTTTTCGGTACACAACTTGAGGCCGTCCGCTGATTCCCGTTCAAAGGACTGCGGATCCCGTGCCTTGCACCAAACCGCACCCTCCGACAGATGCAGCACAGCCGAAAGGGTGAACACGTTGTTTTCGCTCGCTGTCGACATCCAGCCATTGAAGCGGCGCACCACCTCGGCAATGTTACCCAGGCCCAAGCCGTGACCGGGTTCCTGCTTGCCGGTAGCCAATCGGCCCTCTTGGTCCCGATGCAATATACCGCTGAAGCTGTTGCGGCAGCAGATGATCAGTCTGCCATCTTTCACCCTGGCAATCAGCTCGGTAAAACGCTCTTCGCTCTCCTCCATTTTATCGCAGGCTTCCAAGGCGTTGCCCAAGGCGTTGCCGAAGATGATGCACAATTGTATGGATTCGTCAACAATGTCCTTCGGCAGGCGGGCGCTGCACTCAAAACGAATCCTGGCCCGCTCGAACTGCTGGCGGTAATGGTTGAGCAGGATGTTCAACTCCTGCAGTTCGCAGAGGGAAACCAGCTGTGAAGCGGGCAGCTGCTGCCCCATCTCTTCAATATAAACCTGCACGCTCCGCCAGTCCTGCTGGCAGCACAGTCCCTGCAGTACCACCTGATGGTTGCGCATGTCATGGTCCAGCTTGCACACATGCTCATAGTTGCTCAGCTGCTCTGAGAAATAGCGCTGGGACATGGCCAGTATCTTCCGGGCGTAGTCCGCCTCCGCCTCCGCCATAACGTTACGGCGGATGGTGGAGAACGCGGTCACCGACAGATGGGTGAGCACAATCAGGAGAAAATACGGTATTGCATCCCACATAGAATAGGCGAACTCCTCCACCCAGCCCAGCACCAAAATCAATGTGATCAGATAGCAGCTGATTATAAAGGCAACCGGGCCGAAGGGGTCGCTGTTCAATACCTTGAGACCGTTGCGGAAGATTGTCTTGAAGTAGTATTTGAAAAAAACGCAGTATAGAACTGAAAGGAACACGAACAGGCTGACGAAGATCAGACCGACGTTGCCGTCATGCTGTTTGGCCAGCACGTTGGCGGTGACGTTGGTGGCCATTTCCAACAATGTGGTGATGTTCAGCACAAAGAAAAAACAAAACGCCCGGTCAAGGTTAGGCGCATCGGGGAACAGATAGAAATAGTTGAATAAAACTGTAAAAAAGGAGAACACCACGGTGAGGAAAAAACTCATCTGGTAATTGGCCATCACCAACTGGCCGATGATCATGCATAACTCGGCGACGAAATACGCGCTACCGGACCATGAGAGAAGGATGTGCAGCGGGCGCTTCGGCGACTTGTGTAATGAGTGGATGATGAAAATGCCCAGGATCAGAAGAACTGCGGCGGATGTCATCAGGTAATAGATGCTCATCTTAGCCTCCCAGGCTCCGCTTTATAAAATAGTTATAGTAGTGCTCGAGCAAATCTTTACGGTGGCGGCTACGGGTCTGGATGCTGCTGCCGTTCCGCAGGATGAAGTTCCGGTCGACCTTGCAGATATGGTCCATATTGACCAGGAAGCTTTGGTGGCAGCGTAAAAAATGGTCGTCATCCAGCTGGCTTTCCAGGTCGTCCAGCTTTTGGTTGACGCAGACTGGCTCTCCTTCCACCAGATGTAGGATGGCTTGGCGACCGTTGCTTTCGATATAGAGGATTTCCTTGTGATCGAAGTACTGATAGGAGCCACTGATCTTCAGTACCAGACGTTTTAGTGCATACTCACCCAACAGCTTATCCAGCAGGCCGGAGAACCGTTTCTGGTCGAGAGGTTTTACCAGATAGCCGGAAGCTTCCACATCGTAGCTCTCCACCGCATAACAGGAGCTGGTAGTAAAGAAGACGATCGGAACGGATTTGCTGAGTAACCGGATCTTTCGCGCCGCCTCCATGCCGCTGATGCCGGGTATAAAGATATCCAACAGCAGTAATGCGAAACCAGTGTCCCCGTCCTGATAGTCATAAACCAAGTTATCAGCTCGCTCGTATTCGATGGTCTGACAGGCTAGCCCGGTCTGATTGGCCCATTCTTCGATGTATTGCCGGGCGACTACCCGGTCCTGGCAACAATCGTCGCAAACGGCAATACGGACCATGAGGCGCTCCTTCTATTCCGGAGGCTGTCGAAAAAACCTGCCGGACTTACGTTTACCATAAGCCTGACATGGATATCTGTAAATGTGAATTCCCTGTGAAGCTCTGTTATTTTTCCATTTTTTTGCGGGCGAGGTAATCGTTGAGCTCACGGTTGAGGATATCGGTGACGAACATATGGCCGGGAGAATGGGTGATGACGCTTGGCGGTTTGGCGTTCTCGATGGCCGCCTGGGGTGTGACGCCGCAGGGCCAGAACACGGTGACTTCGCCTTCGTGTATATCCACTGCTTCGCCATAATCCGGCGTGTTTACATCCGCGATGCCTAAATCCGCGGGATCGCCGATGTGCAAAGGCGCTCCATGTACGTGGGGCATGGCAGCGGTGATTTCGTAGGCCAACCTGGCGTTTTCCGGTGTCATTGGCCGCATCGAGCAGACTATGGGGCCGTAGAACGGACCCGCCGGCTTAGTCATCATATTGGTTTTGTACATAGGCACGTTGCGGCCGGTGGCGATATGTCGCACCTCAATACCGGCCTTTGTCAGCGCCTCCTCGAAAGAGAAGCTACAGCCGATCAGGAAGCCGACCATGCCTTCCTGCCAGTAGGCTGTGGCGTCGGTGCAGCGGTCATTCAGCTTACCGTCTTTATAAATGAAGTATTCCGGGATATCAGTGAGTATGTTGCCATCCTCGCCCATATCGTGGGTGTGTGGATCGCCGTAGAGGATCTCCAGTATCGGGCAGGGGGCGGGATTCAGCCGTGCGAACTCCTCGAAGTCTTCCGCATATTCCTTAGGCAGGATGACTAGATTGGCTTGGGCATAGCCAGTGGACATACCCGCAGTGGGGATACTCGTGATCTCGCCGCTACGGATCCTGCGGCGTAGCTCCGCGGGTCTCAGATCGATGTAACTACTAATGTCAAAATTCGGCATCTGTGCCTCCTGATTTTTGTGCTTGAGACCGTGCTCTTCTCCGCAAGGTTGCTCAAGAAGCAAGCCGCCAGCGGCAGATTGCTTGAAATTGCTCTGGAAATGTTCCTTCCCTGGCTACAATAGTGTCAATCAAGCTCCTCCAGTTGGATATCGAAGACTTCGACACCGACGGTAACCCTGAACTCGCGTAAGCTGGTTTTTCTCGGCGCGGCATGCGCTGTTGCGAAAGCCCCCGCAATAGCCGGGGTATCCAGATGTTTCGCCAGATCGTCCAGCAACTGCAGTTGCGCCAGATACAAGGCCTGAGCTTCCTCTACCCCGACGAACCTGAAACGGCAGGCATCGCCGGTCTTCAGCTGCGCCAGCAGCGGCAGGTCTGCGGAGGTCACGCAGCCCAGCTTGCAGTAACCGCCGGTGGTCTGCCGGTCTGCCATCATCACAATCGGCTGGCCTTTGGTAACCTGTACCGCTCCGAAACAGATGCCATCGGAGATGATGTTGCCGTCACTTTCAGGGATGGATTCAATATCTGGACCGGAGAAGCGGAATCCCATGCGGTCGTTCTCTTGTGTCAGCGTGTAGTCGCCAGCGCAGAAATCCGTCTTGCCTTTGTCGCTGAACAGATCGTCCTGCGGACCCAATGTCACGCGTACCGTGGGATGAGAGGAATACGCCACTCCGAAACCGGCCGGAACGTAGCGGCCCGGCAGATGGGGCAGTTCCACCTTCTGCGCGCGTAGGCCCAGCGTGTCACCGTCCTTGACCGGCCGGCCCTGTACGCCGCCGATACCGGCTTTCATATAGGTGGAACGGCTGCCCATCTTCAGCTCCGCGTCCAGACCACCGGAGAAAGCGATATAGGCACGGGCACCGCTTTTCGCCATAGGAAGCTCCAGCAGGGAGCCGGCCTTGGCTATATAGGCGCGATTGTTCTCGATCGGCTGACCGTCCAGGCAGGGCTCGAGATCGCCGCCGCAGACTGCGAAGGCCTCGGCTTCATCAAATAGGATGGATGGGCCGATGATTGTGGCTTCCACGACCTCCGTATCCGGTGCGTTGCCTACCAGCACGTTAGCCAGCTTCATGGCGAACTGATCCATCGCGCCTGCGGCAGGCATACCGAAACGCTGAAACCCCTTGCGTCCGGCGTCTTGGATAGTGGTAAGAATTCCGCGTTTTACAAAGGTGATCATTTATTTGCGTCTCTTTCCCCATACTGCTCCGCATGAATGTGGTCAAATTCTGCCTGATCGATGGGAAAATAACGAAGGTGCATACCAGAGTCCAACAAGATGGGGCGCTCCCGATTGGGGTCGTACATGCGCAACGGCGTCTGGCCGATCAGCTGCCAGCCGCCAGGGGAGTCCACTGGATAGATGCCGGTCTGGGAACCGGCGATGCCTACAGAACCGGCAGGGATCTTCACCCGAGGTACCTGCAGGCGGGGCGTGCTGATGCGTGGGTCCATGCCACCCAGATAGCAGAATCCGGGGGTAAAGCCAAGCATATAGATAATGTATTCCGGTTTGGAATGAATATTGATGACTTCTTGTTCGGTCAAGTCATTGATTTGAGCTACATAGGCCAGGTCTGGGCCGTATCCGTCGCCGTACAGCACCGGGATGTCGATTATCTGCGCCAGCGGGATCTCCACCGCGCTCATTTTATCAGTGAGGGTCATCAGCCGGTTCTTCAGGGCGGCGTAGCCTATCACTTCTGGACGGTAATGTACTGTCACCGAACGGTAGGTGGGTACATATTCCACTACGCCCTCTATCGCCGCCTGCTCTGCCACGATGGTATAAGCGCGTACCTGATTGTTGATCTCCTCCGAGATGTCGTTGCCGAACTCCACGCATAGGGATTGGTCGGAAGATACGAGAATTCTCACCATGGTTCCATCCTCTTATTCCACGAAGCTGCCAAAGTTGACGAGTCTCACGCCCTTTGTGGTTAGGGCTTCCCGGATGCGTGTGGTGAATGCCAAGGCCTGGGGCCCGTCACCGTGTACGCAGATGGAATCGGTTTTCACAGCGATATCCTTGCCCGTGATGGCTTCTACCTTGCCCTCCTTGACCATGCGTACCACGCGGGAGATGCACAGGTCTTCGTCGTTGACCATCGCCCCGGGTTTGGCGCGGTCGACCAGGGAGCCGTCTTCTTCATAGGCGCGGTCCGCGAAGACCTCGCTGGCTGAGCGCAGGCCAATTTCCTTTGCTGCCTCGATCAGCTTGGAGCCGGCCAGGCCTAGCAGGATGATCTGCGGGTCGAAGTCCTTTACGGCTTTGCAGATTGCGATGGCGAGCCTGATGTCTTTACCTGCCATGTTGTACATGGCGCCGTGAGCCTTTAGATGCTGGATCTCCATGCCGTGCTTCTTGGCGAATGCGAAAAAAGCGCCCAACTGATAGAGGACGTAGACGTATTCTTCATCCTGCGTAACGTTAAGATTGCGGCGGCCGAAACCAAGCAGGTCCGGATAACCCGGATGCGCGCCGATGGCCACGCCCCTTTCCTTGGCCATGGCAATGCTGTTGTCCAGCACCTGCGGGTCGCCGGCATGCCAGCCGCAAGCGATGTTGGCAGAGGTGACCTGCTTGATCACGTCGCTGTCGCAACCGATCGTATACGCGCCGAAGCTTTCGCCCATATCCGAGTTTAAATCCACTTGGAAAACCATATAGACCCCTTCTGGTGAAACGCCTATTGCACAGATTTTCAAAATTTCCATTGGGATTATAATTTAAATAAGCCGTTTTCGTTGGTAATGTGAAAAAATACGAACGAATTGTAAAAAATGCCGCTGGGACTACTACAAGCGAAGGTGGGAGCCGCATCTTCGCCGGCGCGAGCCTTGGGCAACCAACCGGGAATAGGCCTCGTCCCAGCTGATCATCATTCGCTCGGAGGCAGCATTGGTTGGAGCGACTTTTAGCCAGAAGATCGCCAGGGCGCGCATCGACTTCAGCCTCGGTTCCCTTCCCGGCGCGACGGGCGACCCGACCCTGCTCCGCCAAGTCTGGATGAACCTGCTTGGCAATGCGATTAAATTTTCTTCCAAGAAGGAGCGAGCCAAAATCGAGGTGGGGGCCGAGCGGCGAGGAGACGAGGTTGTCTACTTTGTACGGGACAATGGCGCCGGCTTTGACATGCGCTACGCGGACAAGCTCTTCAACGTATTTCATCGATTGCACAGCGGCAAGGAATTCGAGGGCACGGGGGTAGGGCTGGCAAAAGTCCAGAGAATCATCCTTAGGCACGGCGGACGATTATGGGCCAAAGCGGTGCCAGGCGAAGGCGCGACTTTTTATTTCACCTTGGGAAATCCGGACGAAGCACC
>SPCK01000257.1 GCA_004525355.1 Spirochaetales bacterium | reverse complement strand
GTGCTGTCCCCATTCAGGCCGGACGCCACGACTACCAGCGCGGGTTTGTTGACAGCGACGGCCGTCCTGGATACCGCCCTCGTCGCCGCTTTTCCCGACGAACTTTCCGCCGTCCACGGCCCGAGCGAGGATAACTTTGTATTGAGCGTCGTCGCGGAGTCGACCGCTTCGGCCGAGGAAGGCGTCTTTGTCCGCTACGCAGATACCGTTCCGCTGTCATCCTTCGGTACGCTTGAGTTTTTCATCAAGGCGGATTCTGTCGATGCAGACACCACCCTGGACCTGGCTATTGACGACGGACCGGCGGGGCAGGGCGTCTCGATCCTTGGCGTCCCGCTTGACGGCCTGGTCGGCTGGAATAAATTGACGCTCAGGCTCGATTCGGCGCTTGCCAGTTGGGCGCTCGTCGACTCCTCCGGCGCTGTAGTCGGATCCGGAACGGGTGCGTTCGATCCCGCCGCCAACGCATCGCGCATCGTCATCGGCGTGCATGGCATGGATGATGGCGAAACGGTGCAGATCGACGAGGTGTTGCTGCTCGAGCCGGCGCAGGGCGTCGCGCTTTTCGGATCGGTTTCGCTCGGGCTCGGCGAGAAGGGCTTGGCCAGTCCACCGTACCTGAATGTTGAAGCCCGCGGTCAAGTCTCGTCCTCGCCGTCCATCGCCGGATCGGCGGCTGCTGCCTGGGTCCTGGGACCTTCCACCTGGTACATGAACGTTTCGCCGTCCTGGGCTGACGGCGTGGGCGGGCTTGGGGCAGGCTACGGCATCTATATTCCCACCCGTACGGACGCAAACAGGCTGTACGACGAATATTCGCGCGACGCGGGCCTGGGACGCTTCGCACGGAAACTCGGCGCCAATCTTTCACTATGGAACGGTTCGATTACCGTGGCGGCATCAGCCGCAGCTGCGGAGCAATCGGGACGCTTCAGCCAAGCCTGGAATGCCTCTCTGGGATTGGGGAGCCTGGCGTCGCTGAAGGCCGATCTGTCCCTGGCCGCCCCCGAATCGCTCCTTGGCGAATCAGATTTACGCGAGGCCTGGCTGGCATCCTGGGGGCTCATGGCCCCGGCCGCTGAACATGACGCTTCAGCCCGCGGACTCTCAGGATCCGCGTCGCTGTTCAACGGCATCCTGTCGCTTTCGGCAGCGAACGGCTATGCGAGTTCGAGTGGAACCACCCACAGCCTGGCGGCCAAGCTTTCCGTGCCCTTGGAGACGGGAATGCTGCGCCTGACACCGTACTATGAACGCGTCACTTCCGAGCAGCGCCCTTCTGTCGACGCAGGATTTTCCGATGACGCCGCTTCGCTTCTGGATGCCCTGCACAGGTCGGCGGAGCTGTGGGCGGCTCCGCCGGTGGTCGAATTGTTCGGAGCATCGCCCGCTGATATATGGGCCGACTACGCCGCCGGTTCGACCGGAGCCGCGTATAGCGCCGGAGCAGGCATCTCGCTCTCGAGGTCGATCGGGTACGGCCTGATCGACCTCTACATCCCGAATTCACTGGAGGCTTCGATCAAGCGATCGCTCGCTTCCTCCGGGGACGTGGTGACCGACGCGCAGGTGTTCTCGTTCAAGCTCGCCGGAGGGGCGGCCAACGTATTCGCCCGCGGAGGCGCGAAGCCCCTGCTCGCTTCCGTGGAGTTCGACGAATACAGCTCGGGCCTGGATCTTCGCCTGACACGCTACGCGTCCGATGGCGCGGTATTGCCCGGCTTGACGCTCAAGCACGGCGCGGCGTTTGAAGGCGGAACCGGATGGTCGCTGTCAGGCGGCAACCGCTTCTCATGGGAAGAGACAAGGGTCGCTATCGCCTGGTCCGATACGTTCCGCCTGGGACTGTCCACGAAACCAGCCCGCACATGGCTGGGCAGCCTTGCGTCGTTCGCGCTCACACCCGCACGCGGGGCCGATTCGAGGAACCCCGAAACCGGAACCTCCGACGGACCGGCTCCGGGGAGCGTGGCTTTCTGGTTGGCCGACATCCTCTCCCGTACACCCGTACTGCGCGAAAGCTGGTCGATATCCATCACCGCGGGAAAGGCCGCGGAAACAGGCTCGGCCCTGAATCTCGAACTTGGCGGATCGTATGAAACAAGGCTTATCCAGGCGGGGTCATTGTCGCTCGGCTTCCGGATGGCGATAACCCAGAGCGCTTCCATCCTTGACGCAAGTACGACATACGGCGGATCCTATGAATTGGGTATCGACGGAAAAGTCATCTTCTAGCCATAATAAACGGCCAACGGGCGACCTCGGGGAAGCCATGCAACTTGACAGTGCATTTTTCCATACCATATAGTTCTGGCACCATGAAAAGAAGACTCGTAACCAGCGCCCTGCCGTACGTCAACAACGTTCCGCACCTGGGCAACCTTATCCAGGTACTCTCCGCCGACGTATTCGCGAGGGCTTGCAGGCTTCGCGGCTACGACACACTGTACGTGTGCGGCACTGACGAGTACGGCACGGCCACGGAGACAAAAGCACTCGAGGAAGGCGTCAGCCCCGCCGAACTTTGCAGCCGTTTTCACGAGATCCACAAGGACATATACTCGTGGTTCGGCATCCAGTTCGATAAATTCGGCCGGACGAGCACATCCCGCCAGACCGAGATCGTCCAGTCGCTGTTCAAGGACCTCGACGAGGCCGGTTTCATACACGAGCAGACCATCGAGCAACTGTACTGCGAGTCCTGCGGGCGCTTCCTGGCCGATCGCTACGTTCGCGGCACCTGTCCCCATTGCGGTTATACCGACGCGCGCGGCGACCAGTGCGAGTCCTGCGGCAAGCTCCTGGACCCGACTGAACTCAAGGAGCCCGCGTGCTCGACCTGCGGTGCCACCCCGGTTCCCCGTTCGACCAGGCACCTGTACATCGACCTGCCGTCCATCCGTCCCCGACTCGAAACCTGGATGAAGGAAGCGAGCGTCAAGGGATTCTGGGCCAACAACGCCATACAGATGACACAGGCCTGGATACGGGACGGCCTGAAGGCCCGCGCCATCACCAGGGATCTCAAGTGGGGCATACCGGTTCCGAAACCCGGGTTCGAGGGCAAGGTGTTCTATGTCTGGTTCGACGCGCCCATCGGCTACATCTCGATAACTGCCACGCTGGCCGACGAGCAGGGGTTCGACTGGAAGTCCTGGTGGATGGATCCGGAGCACGTCGAGTTGTACCAGTTCATCGGCAAGGACAACATCCCCTTCCATACGGTCATCTTCCCCAGCACGTTGCTTGGATCGGGGCGAAAGTGGACCATGCTGCACCACATGTCCAGCAGCGAGTACCTCAATTACGAATCGGGAAAGTTTTCCAAGAGCAAGGGCGTCGGCGTCTTCGGGACCGACGTCATGGAAACCGGCATACCCGCGGACGTCTGGCGTTTCTACATCTTCTACAACCGACCCGAGAAAAGCGATTTTACCTTTACCTGGAACGATTTCATGGAAAAGGTAAACGGCGAGTTGATCGGGAACCTGGGCAACCTGGCCAACCGTACACTGACGTTCATCCAGCGATTCTATGATGGCAAGATACCGGGGGGTACGCCCGATCAGGCGTTCTGGACAGAAGTGAAAGCGCTGGAAGTCGCCATCGCCGGCAATTTCGAGCGCGCGGAGTTGCGCGACGCCTTTCGGGGAGCCTTCCAGATAGCGGATATGGCCAACAAGCGCTTCCAGGCCACCGAGCCATGGAAAGCCAGGACCGCCGATCCGGAGAAAGCCGCAAGCCTCCTTTCAGATCTCTGCTACGTCCTGCGGGACCTGGCCGTGATCATGCATCCCTATATGCCGGCTGCCATGGACAAGCTCGCCTCGTTCTTTGGAGCACGGGTGGGGAAGGGTGCCTTGTCGTGGGCGGATATCGGCGTCCTTCGCGGGGTCGAATCCGTCGTGACGTGCGAAGTGCTGTTTCAAAAACTGGAAGCCGACCGGATCGCCGAGTTACGCGACCGCTACTCGGGTTCCCAGAAGGAACGTGCCGCCCGTGACGCGAATACCGCGCGGGACGCGAATACCGCG
>SPCK01000072.1 GCA_004525355.1 Spirochaetales bacterium | reverse complement strand
GTCCTTTATTAAAGGTCTTAATAGCGCCAGACCGCGATGTGCCGTATGCATCGGCAGTGGCTACCAGCTTTATTCCGCTCGAGTCACTCTTCATATCAGCAAGGCCAGGATCAAACCTCCCCTTCTTTTTTACCTTTCTTCCTCCGACCAATTCCATACAGGACCAAAGCCCCTACCGCAGGCGCAAGCAGTATTGCTGCCGGGAGCCTGAGTTCGCGGTACACCCAGCCCTGCCCTGCGGGTTGAAGGGGGTGCGGATCGAAGGTCATGCCGTAACGATCGAACAGGTTCTCGACATTGAGAACCTGCACAACCGGTTTGCCAGAGCGGAGGAATTCCTGTACAAGGCCGGTTCCGTCGACATGGATGGATGAAGACGGTTCGATAACGCCCGAGATCAGCGCCAGTTCTGGATCTGCGCCGGTGGAGGCGTAGTTGCCACCTATCGTCAGGAGTACGTCGGGCTCGCCCCGGTGACGATAGAGGGCCATACGGGACGATACACTCTCTTCCAGGCTGGCCGGCCGGATTACGGGAACGCCATGTGCGACAAGCCGTGCCAAGGCGCCTTCCAGAGCGTCGTGATCCAGATCAAGCCCGCGGTCATCTGAACCGCCGGGGGTGACCGCTGCAATCGTCGTCTTGAAATCAGGGGGAAAAACGTTTCGGTCAAGAGCGGCCTGGAACATGTCAGCGACGGTGAAATCGGAGCGATTGGCGCCCCAGGTGGATGACCCCAGAGACAGTACGATCACCGGCTCAGCTTGCAGGGCACCGCAGGCGGCGGCGGCGGCCAGCGCGAAGCCCGGAAAGGATCCGGAGGAGTTGACAGCTACGATGGAACCGGGCCCGACGCCAGCTTTCCGCAGCAGTCGCACGAGCAACACGGCGGCCTCGGGCGTGGCGGCGCTGCGCTTGGCCGGCAGGCTGCCTTGGGTACTGGTCATGGCCGTGTACGAATCACCTATGAGTCCGGTATCGTTGCGGTCATATTCAAGGTCTATGGCGATTCCGCGAGCTATCCGCTCGGCACGAACCGCGCCGATAGCGTCTGCCTGCACTGTCGCGGCTGCCAGAACAGCGGGATCCGGCGGAAACAGTCGCCACGATTCAGAGGCCGCGATGTACCAGAGTATCAACGCGGCGCAGAGTATCCAGAAGCCCCGCCCCGTCGCGGCCGTCGGAGAACCTTGCACAGTGCCAGGCGTGAAAGGCGGCGTTCTGTTCCGGGAGTTTCTCACAGTACAACCAGATCGACGAGCCTGACCAGGGCGGCTACCGCACCCAATGCCAGAAAGGTCTTCGGTGCGCCCTGCTTGTCGATGTCGGAAGCGATGATGCCGGGTACCAGCCAACCTACGGCTTCCAGTCCACCGAGCGCGGGGAACAGCGACGGCAGGATCAGCTGTGCACCAGCCCTGATCGTGAATCCCACCAGCAGGAATAGTGCGTAACGACGGCGTCCGAACAGCAGCATCCAGCGGGACAGGAATTTAATGGCGAACATCGTTGCGATGGCAATGGCAGCCGTCAGCGCGATCCGGGCGGGCTGGTTCCAAAACAGTGCGATATACCCGGGAACGATGAGTCCCCCCGGAGAAATTCCGGTAAGCTCGGTGAAGAGCATGCCCAGCACGACGCCGACAACCAGGAACAGTTCGGAGTTCATTCTGTGACAATCCTTCCGGCCCTGGCCAGCGCCCAGGCATGAAGGTCCTTGCCCGGTCCTCCCCGGTTCCCTGCGGCCACGATCATCGTCTCGACAGTGGTGGCGCCGAAGCTGTCAAGGTCGTCCAGGGCTTCCGCATTCTGGATGAAGCGGTACCGGATTCCCGAGCGGCGCAAGGCGAGGCGAGATTGCAGCGGCAGCGGACCCATGAATGCAACCTCATCATAGCGGCCTCCCTGGGAACAACCGGTCATGGCGTAGTTGACGAACAGAAGCGCGCGGTCGGGCCGGTCCGGACGATTGGCGACGACCAGCACGCACTTGGCGCGGGGGCGGCCTTCAGAGCCTGCGGTCCCTTGGTTGCAGCCAGAAGCGCTTTCCGAAGCCGGTCCATCAGCGCCAGCTTGTTCCAGCGCCAGGTCGGCCAGGCGGTCAGTGGATTCCGGATCGTTGGCGGCCGAGGCGTCGGCGAACCAGATACGCGCACCGCCGGAACCGGACCATGAATGCAGCCTGAACGCACCAGGGTCGGCGCGGTGGCCTGCTATCGCCTTGGTAGCGCGTGGGCGCGGAACACCAAGCCAGTCGGCCACTGCCAGGGCGCACGCGACGCTTTCAGACAGGTCGCCGAGACCGGCGCCGTCTACCGGGTCAACGAACAGGAACCGGGCGTTCCGGCTATCAGCGGCTTCTTGCCACAGCGCGCGGCGGACCATATCGGAACTGGCGACGGCGCCGCCCACGGGGATGGTCGCGGCAAAGGTCATGGCGGCTTCCTCCGCGCTGCCCTGCTCGGGACGGTGGTCCAAGCGAGCGTTGGTGATGACGAGCAGATCGGGTTTCAGGTACTCGGACGATACCCGCTGCAGTTCCGGGCGGACAGCGTTGCACTCGAATACCAGCGCGTCGGCACCCGCAATGGCAGCCCGCAGGGCCATGTTCCGCTGTTCGCGCACGTTGGCCGGAGCTATCCGACGTATTACACGCTCAGCGCCGTCAGGCAGGAGCAGTCGCGGTTCGGTGCCGGTGGTCTTGCCCCAAGCTTGATAGCCGGCTTCCCGGAGCACCGCGTGGATCATGCGGGTAACCGTGGACTTGCCCCTGGTACCGTTGACGTGGATCACTACCCTGAAACGGCGCCTCGCCTTGATGGCCACCAGCTGTTCCAGTAGCAGGAATGCGATGAACATGGCGGTGGCCGCGAGGCCGACGATGAAGGATCGATACACGAGCGTTACGCTCCACCCGTATCCGATGATTCGGGGAAAAGCGACCGTGTTTCGGCACCGGTCGTTTCTGGATTATCGGACATCCCGAGCAGCCGAAGCGCTGCGGCAATCGTTTTCATATACAAACGGACGCGTTCCGCGGGTTCAAAAGTGTCCGGTACCTCGACGATGAAGACCGGGACGTCAAGGAGGGCGTCAGCGGCGGCCGCTAGGCTGCCCGCTGGCGGAGGCCCCGTGAATGAGAAGCCTTCCATGCAAGGTGCTTCAAGCAGAGCCAGCGCCAGTTCCGAAGCCCGCATCGACGCGGGAACGACGAGCGACGGTCCATCGCCTTCGGTCCAGTACCGGTCGCTCTCGTGCAGGTCCAGAACCAGGTAGGGCCGTTCGGTTGCCAGTAATCCGAGTATCGCGTCTGCCCTGGCGAATGCGGGATCGCTCAAGTTGGCGCGGACCGAGGTGTCATCGCCGGCTACAGGAAATGCGCGATTGAGGTCGGACCAGCCGGAAGCCCAGCGCAAGCCCGCGTTCATCGCTTCTGGCGCGGCTTCCGGAAGGATGACGATGGTCCCCCGGACCGGAGCCGGCCCGGCCGCGAGCAACCTGGCTGCGGCGGGACCCGACGTTTCATCGCCATGGAGCCCCGCAATGACGAGCAGTACCGGTCCCGGCTCTGCTCCGTACAGCCTCGTCACGCCGGGAAAGCCTGAACCGTACGGCACGACACCAAGGTGTGGAGCCGATCCAGCGCATCCGAACAGGCTGGCCAGTCCGAGGAAGATGAAAGCCGAAACCAGGATTCGAGGAAGGGCGGAGCCGTTCTGAATGGCGCCGCCCGACCATGGAAAAGGGAGGGAGGGGAACAATTCCCCGCCAGGAAGGCTTTGTCTCATTGCAGCGGGCGAAGATAGGCTCCAAGACCGGCTTGTTGCAGCTCGTCATACGCGGGTATGCCGTTGATCTCGATCGGTTGATCCGGATACTCACTGCTCATCGCGAATGCGAACTCTATGAGGGCGGACAGGTGCCGTCCGACACGCTCCTCTATGGAATGCCCCTTCTCATCGAAAGGAACGTAGAGCCGGCCCAGCTGCTGCGCCTTGATGTAGTACAGATCCTTGCCTTCCAACGCGAGGGCCTCGTCGGTCCTGCCCCTGAGCCGGCCTTGCGACGGGTTGGCCGTTTCCATGAGAACGGCCAGCGTATCGGTCGCGTCGCCGAGTTCGCGGTGGGTCAGTCCCCGCAGGTTCTTGGGCGACGGCTCGAGGCCTATGGTGATGTCACTGAACTCGAGGCCGAGAACCACCTGCGAGGCTACCGGCATCGCCCGCTCGTGGGCGACAATAGCGTTTATAACCGGGTACTCGGGTGACGCCTCGTGGAGGTCCACGGACAGGCCGATCTTCTCGGCCAGGATCATCTGGGTTATTCCGTAGCAGGCTTTCTCGGTCAGGGTTCCGTCGGTACGACCGGGATAGCCGCGGTTCAGGTTCCGCGTCTCGTTGCCCGACAGGGTCTGGCCGCTGGCCGCGTGCACGTAGACATCAGGATCGGGCCACTGGTGGATAGGGTTCGTCGCCCTGGACCCGTAGCGGAAGAACCGCGTTGAACCGTCTGAAAGGGTAAAGTGGTAGCCGGTCGGGGCGCCCTCCTGCGGATCATTGTGCGAAAAGCCCGAATTGTTGGCCCGCGGTATCACATACAGCGTCCCCGAAGCCATGGTGGCGTTCTCGATGAGGAGAACCGCGGAAAGAAAGCCCGAAGGCTCGTTGGGATGGGTACCGCCGAGCACGAGCATGGAACCGCCAGGCGCTTCGCCCTTGAATATGTACACGTCAGTATCGGCGGCCGTGCCCTCGAGGCCCGGATACCACTTCGACAGCTTGACGATCTCGGTGACGCCTGGGCCGCGGACGATGGGTTCGACCTTCCGGTGCTCCAGGAAGGTCACTCCCGCTACGACGCAGGCCGCCAGCATCAGGATCGAGATGATCACTGCGCTGATATGGTGCTTTTGCATTGATATATCCTACTTGATCAGAAGAACGCGCAGTAGCAGCGGCACGGCGACCATCGCGGCCGTCGCCTGCTTCCGCCAGTCCTTCTCGGTCCAGAGATTCCACGCGGTGAGTACCAGAACTCCCGCGGCGATTGTCAAGTATATGATCTTCATGTGCTCTCTCCTCACTCAATACAAGGCGGCGATCTGCTTGGAATACGCTATGAACACGAGAGCCCACGCGAGTATGACGATCGACGGAATGATGAGATACTTGAGTACCTTTGAATACTTTTTGATGCCAACGACCTGCGCGGCGAAGATCGCTGAAAGAGCCGTGGGCGGCATGAAGTCGCCAAGGGAGGCTATCAGAGACAGGGCAGCCGCTGTCACGATCTGGTTCTTGCCCAGCAGTGCCAGCAGGAACGGCACACCCAGGACGCTCGAGGCGCCGAACGACGATACCGCACCGAAGAGCGGGATGGTCACCGCTATGGCGACGTACAGCATGACCGGAGGCACAGACAGCGCGTTGACGACGATGAAGCCTCGTACACCGGTCAGTGTCATGACCTGGATGAACATGCCGACGCCGGCAAGGATACCGAGCACCGGTAGCGCGTCGGCAACCGCGGCCTTCGCGGCGACAAGCGGATTGAAGCGTTTGCCTGCAAACAGCGCGAGCGCGGCACCGATCAGGAACATCAATGGCAGCCCCATGCCGAAATACTTCGGGACCGTCTTGCCCAGCACCATGAGCGTCGCCACCACGAGGATCGGTATGAAGAGCCTGGGGCCGTAACGCTTATAGGTCTCAACTTCAAGCTTGGGAGCGATTTCCTCCCATGATACCTTCTTGACGTGTTTCAGACCGAGCACCAGCGCGAACACGATGGCAGGTGGAATGGTCAGAAGGAGGAGTGGAAGCTCGAAACCGACGAACGGCATGTCGATACCGCCACCGATGATCATCGCCGGAATGTTTACTGGCGGCGCGATCATACCCAGAATTCCAGCCAGCGCGATGAACGCCCCCGCCTTGGCAACGGGCAGCCCCAACAGGATGAGCACCGGCGCCACCACGGCTCCGGCAGTCAGCACCGAGGCGCTCGAACTACCGGTGATCATGCCGGGAAACATGGCCACGAGCATCAGCATCGGCAGGAGCAGAGCCGGAATCGATTTGAAGCGTTTGATGATGACGATGTTCAGCGCGTCGAGAGCTCCGCTTTCCTGAACCGCACGCATGAAGATCATTGCGGTCGCAATGACCAGGATCGTGTCGACGTAGCCAAAGGTTCCCTCGACGAGGTGCCGTATCCCCAAGCCGTTGCCTGACACAAGCAGGCCGGCGACCGAGGCTGCCAGCATCGAAAGCGATACCGGCAGCTTTATCGCGAAGGCGCAGACGACGAAAACGCCTACCATCGCGATGAACAGGATGAATTCGAATGGCACGGGTACTTCCTTACTTGAATGCCGCGGCGAGCGGGGCTCCGGCCGCTGTTATCTTCGGGACTTTGATGACGGCTATTTTCGATGGAGCGGCGAGCTTCTCGAACAGTCCGTCCTTGTCGCCATCCTCGACCACGATCACCAGGTCGCCAGCGGGTACGCAGAGCTCGATGAAAATATCGGACAGCGTGCCTCGTCTGGCCTCGCCGCCGACGTGGATCACGATGATCTTCATACCGAGATCCTTGGCTCGCTTGATCAGTGCCTTGGCCCTGGCCATCTCGTCATCGACGCTGATGCCAGCAGCTCCGAGGCCCTTTGAACTACCGCCGACCGACAGGATGAGGGTCTTGGCGGCACCTGGCAAGCTCGAGGGCAATGCGACCGCGTCGGTCGTGAAAGGAACCTTTGCCCGGTTGAGGAGTACTTTGACCATCTCGAAATCCGCGCTCTGCCCGATCGACGTCAGCAGGGCCGGTTTGTCGGCGATCGCCACGGTCGCCTGTGCGGAAGCAATCGAAACGGTGACGGCGATTGCCATCAACAATACGAAAATGCGTCGCATGGATAATCTCCTGATCTTTGTATCTACTAAAAGGGCGGATATAACATGTTGAACGGAAACGCCGTCCGGTGCAACCCGTGGGTCCACCGGACGGCGCGGGAATGGCGCCGAAAAAGATCGACGCCGTCCTGTGATGTCTCTCGTTCAGAAGCCTATGGCCTGCCCGTCGCGCCTTGGGTCGGCACCGCCCTCAAGCAGCTTCGCGGCCCGGTTGTACACCACGGCGTGCACGCCGCCGAAATATGCATCCCAGTCACCGCGTACGTTCACGGTGTGCCCGAGCGCCTCGAGCGCCTTGATGGTATTGGTCGATGTCCGGCCTTCGATCTGGACTGCACCGGACGCCATCGTGAAGAGCCGGGGAGCCATTATCGCCTGCTGGATCGACATGCCGTGGTCGACGACGTTGGAGATCGTCTGCGCGACTGCCTCGATGATACGGGTGGCTCCCGGAGAACCTACGGCCATGAAAGGCTTGCCGTCAGGATCGAGCACCAGCGTCGGGCTCATCGACGACAGCGGGCGTTTGCCGGGCTCAATGGACTGTACGTGTCCGGGCTTGAGCGCAAAGTCGTCCATGTGGTTGTTCATGATAATGCCGGTGCCGGGTACGACGACGCCGGAGCCGAAGAAGTAGTTGATGCTCTTGGTGACAGCGACCATGTTACCGGCCTTGTCCATGACGGCAAAACTGGTCGTCGAGCCGCTCTCGAACTTGGTCGGGTCGTCGGCGCTGGCGCTGCCCATGGCCGCGCTCATCGAGATCTTGGCGGCGAGCTGCTTGGCATAGGCCTTGCTGGTCAGGCCCGCGAGCGGAACCTTGACGAAGTCGGCGTCGGCCATGTACTTGCTGCGATCGGCGAAGGCGAGCCTCAGCGCCTCGATCCAGAGGTGTTCGGTTTCGGGGGTGCCGTCGCCGTACTTGGCCAGATCGAAGTTCTCGAGGATGTTCAGGATCTCGATGATGATGGTTCCGCCGGAGCTGGCGGGCGGCGTCGAGATGAGCGAGTAGCCGCGATAGGTACCGGTGATCGGCTTGCGGACTTTGACCTGGTAGTCGGCGAGGTCCTTCACGGTCATGATACCGCCCGCGTCCTGCACTGCCTTGGCGATCTTCTCGGCAAGCTCGCCCTTGTAGACGGCGTCGGCGCCGTACTTGGCGATCAGCTTGAGCGTCGCGGCATAGTCGGGATTCTTGATGGTCTCGCCGATTTCATACGGAAGGCCACCCTTGGTATAAATCGCGGCTGTAGCCGGGAACGTGTTGATCTTGCCAAGGTTGTCCTGGATGATGCTGGCCAGGTTGACCGTGACGGGGAAGCCTTCCTCGGCCAGCTTGATGGCGGGAGCGAGGGCCTTGTCGCGCTTTATCTTCCTGGTACCGTAGTTGTCCAGCGCGTACAGGAGGCCTGCGACCTCGCCCGGTACGCCAGAGGCGAGTCCGCCCACTTGGCTGGCATTGCCTATGATCTTGCCGTCGGCGCCGTACACGTACATGTCGGGGGTGGACGCGGCCGGAGCTGATTCGCGGAAGTCGATGACGACCGCTTCCTTCATGTTGACGAGCTTGATGATCATGAATCCGCCGCCACC
>SPCK01000190.1 GCA_004525355.1 Spirochaetales bacterium | reverse complement strand
TGCCCTTGGCCTGGTCGACGAGGTACTGGCCCCATGCGGCGCCCACGGCGAAGCTGTCGAAGGTGACATAATAGTCAACGGACGAACTCTCGCGGATCAGGCGGTCATAGGAAATGACCTTGACACCCGCGGCGCGAGCCGCGTCGGCTGCCGCTGCTGCGGCTACGCCATCCTGCGGGCAGATGATGAGGACCTTGACTCCCTTGGTAATCAGGGACTCGACGTTGGCTTTTTCCTTCGCGGAATCACCCTGGCTGAACAGGATTTCCACGTTGTAGCCCGCGGCGGTAAGAGCGGCCTTGAACCTGGCCTCGTCCTGCAGCCAGCGGGGCTCGTCCTTGGTGGGCAGGATGACGCCCACGGGAAGGCTTGCTTGCGCAAAAGCTGTAGTCACCATGACCGTCGCCAGTAGTAGCGCAGAAAGGAGCGCGATAGCACGTTTCATCATTGAACCTCCATCAGAATGCTTGGTGCGGCGATGCCGCATCGAGACAAGTATGGGGCGATTCGCGGTTCCGGTCATCAGGACAGTATTGGCAAAATGCTTCATTGTACCCGCATATCTGAAGCTGAAACATTGGCTAGCACAATTTCATCATCACTACGACAAGATAATCCAGATAAATCATGCACAACCTGTGCACAGGTTAAATAAAGCCATTCTCTACTGCACGACGTTCCTGAAAACGTCCTCCCGCTTGTGAAAGCCGTCGGCAATAACGGTACTCTCAAGGGTCTCCCTGGTGACGAGAATCGGTTCAAGCCTGATGTACGGCACCTTGCCCTTGCCGTCATCGATGTATGAATCGGTACGCACACGTTCGCCCTTGGCCAGCATGACGGCAAATCCGGCCGCGCTCAGGGCCAGACGCTCGATAGGCTTGTAGACCGTAGCCAACTGCAGGCCTTCCGCGATGCGTTGGCATGCAGCCAGGTCCGCGTCCTGTCCGGCGACTTTGACGATCCCGGCCATACGGTACTCGGAGAGCACGCCGATCGCCGCCTCGGCAAGCATGTCGTTACCGACGGCGACCGCGTCCACATCGCGGTTGCGGGCCAGGACCAATTCGAAGGCTACCCGAATCTCGCCGGAATCCCAGTATTCCGGCCAGATCTCCGCCACGATGCGTATGCGATCAGCAGCGACCAGGGGATCGAGGATCCGGTGCATGCCCAAATTGAGAAGGATGGCGTTGTTGTCGTTGCGGGGTCCATTTATGATTACGAAATTGCCTTCCGGTACCGAGCGTACGAGCGATTCGGCGATCATGGCCCCGACCTTCTCGTTGTCAAAGGATACGTACAGGTCAACACCCGCGTTCCGTACCAGCCGATCGTAACTGAGGATAGGTATCCGCCTGGCCAGTACATCCATTACAGCTCCGGTAAGCAGGTCGGCGTCGTTGGGAATGATGACCAGTACGTCAATTCCCATATCCAGGAGCTCCTTCACCTGCCGCTCCTGGACCATCGGATCCTGGTCCGCTACCCGGATGACTACCTGTGCGCCCAGGTCACTCGCCGAGGCGACGAACGCGTCCATATCCCTACGCCAACGTTCGACAACGAGCGAGTCCATGGACAGTCCGATAAGCGGAGGCTTATCCGGAACGCTGGCACGCCCGCCTCGACCGCAGGAAATGAACCCGCCAAGAATCGCCAATGCAAGGAGAACGGATGCCCAAGCCCGAAGTACGCCAGATCGTGATAGTTCAACCATCTATACCCCCCGTGGAACCGGCGATGTACGCCGTCGGCGAAACGCCGCACGCTTTCCTGAATAGCCGGGAAAAATAGTTTGGGTCGGAGTAGCCGCAGGCTGCGCTCACCTCCTTGACCGATGCACCCGGCGCCGATAGCAGTTCCTTGGCTCGCCCGATCCTGGCGTCGCTCAGGTATTCGGAAAACCCGATGCCCAGCTCGTCACCGAAGAGCCTGGACAGCCTGCCCGCCGATACCCCCGCGACGCTGGCCACCGAGTCCAACGACAGCGGTTCCGCATAATTTTCCTGTATGAATTCGATGGCGACGACTACAGCCTTCGATCGCCGGGGACCTGCCGACGCCAGGCGCGAAAGCTCCGGGAACCTCGCCCGGCATGCCAGCGCCAGGGCCGCACCCGTACTTGCCGTGGCCAGGTCCGCAACGTCAGACAGCTGCGCCGCCCTCCGGTTGAACATGATCCCGCGTCGAGCGAAATCAGCGTAAGCCGCGGCAAAAAGCCCGGCGATCCGGAACGATATTCGAGGCGGTATCGCTTCATCGGCATCGAACCACACCAGAAGGCGTTCCAGGGCCAGACGGGCTTTTTCAGCATTTCCTGTATGCAGGCCATCGAGGAATTCACCGTCCAACCGATAATCGGGATCCGGTCGCGTGGCGGCATCCATATCGATAACCGCGGTTTCTCTATCCGTATTCTCGACGCCTATGTCTGCCAAGGCTGCCTGCCAAGACTTGACGACCTCGTCGACATAGACTGGCATGCCCATGGCATGACGGATACGACCTTCCTGCAGGTCAAGCGATGCCAGCGCGGATTCCACGGCGGCTTCCGCGTCGCTGCGAGCTTCCCGGGTATCCGCGTCCAGTGGCGCCAGCACGGCGCAAAGAGAACCGGACAGGGGACCGACCAGGCAATCCGTCTTGAATCGGAACGAGGACATCAACGCCTCATGGCTCGCCCTGAGCCATGTTTTCCTGTCCGGCACTGTGGATGGTGGCTCCAAGGAAATAGCTACCGCGAAGCACCACGGAACGCTCAGGCCGGCCAGGGCGA
The DNA here is from genome assembly GCA_004525355.1 of Spirochaetales bacterium. Taxonomy (GTDB): domain Bacteria; phylum Spirochaetota; class Spirochaetia; order Treponematales; family UBA12059; genus UBA5200. The sequence goes on along the minus strand of SPCK01000190.1, from coordinate 2,174 downwards.
GCCTCTCGCGGAACGCAGGCCCTGAACCGTCGCCCATCATGACGGCGCGCAATACCGCCTCGCGCACCAGTGGTTGCAGGCGTTCCTCATGTTCCCGTTTATCGATCTCGCCAAAATCCAGGCGGCGCCGCTGCAAGACCAGGTCCGCCGCCTTTCTCAAGGCCTGGGCCAACTTATCCTTCTGCACGGGCTTGAGCAGATAGTCGACGATTCCCAACTGGACCGCCTCGAGCGCGATATCGAAACGTTCATACGCAGTCACCAGTACGAACGCTGGGGCAGGTCCCCTGCGGCAAATCTCGCGCGCGGCCTCGAGCCCGGAAATTCCCGGCATATTGACGTCCAGCAGCACGATATCAACAGCGAGGTTCCTGGCCCTTTCTATCGCTTCCTTGCCTGACCGGGCAGATCCCGCTACCTCGAATTCCGTGCCGAAGTCGCGCTTGATGATATGCGAAATCCCCTGGACAACCGGGAGTTCATCGTCAACCACCAGCACGCGCATCATGACGCGACCTCCTCCAGTGGAAGTAGTACGGATACGGTCGTACCCATCCCGGCCACGCTGGCGATCTCTACGCGGCCGACACCGGCCGTAGCGAGATCGACCCTGCGAATCACGTTCCGCAGGCCGATGCCTCCCTCGCGCTCGACATCACCCCCGGAAGATTCGGCGAAAGCACGCTCGATCTCGGCTTCGTTCATCCCGTCCCCGGAATCAGCGACGGAAATCCTTATGCTCCCCGGTTCACGCCGAGCCCGAACGGTAACCATGCCGCCGCATTCGCGATTCCTCAGGCCATGCGTCACAGCGTTTTCCACGAGCGGCTGGATTATCAGGGCCGGCGTATGCACGTCCAGGACATCCTCGTCGATCTTTATATCAAAACTGCAGCGTTCGCCGAATCGAAGTTGCAGCAACCAGACGTAGCGCTGGGTACACTCCATCTCATCCCGTACGAGCACCGAACGGGATGGCGACCTGAGCGCATACCGTATGAAGGCTGCAAGGTTTTCCAGGAACTCGCCCGTCCTGTCGGCATCCTCGCTCATGGCCAACTGCTGGCCAGCGGACAAGGTATTGAACAGGAAATGCGGATTGATCTGTGTCTGGAGAGCCAAGAGCTCGGCGGCCTTTAGCTTGTGATCCATGTCCAGGACGCGCACACGTTCTGCCATCAGCGTCTTCTCGATCTCAGCCTTGGATCGTAATTCATCGAACGCTACCTGTACATTCCTGACCATGCTCGTGAATGCCGACGCGGTCGTGGCAATCTCGTCATCGGCCTGGAAGGCCGGAAGCTCGTGGTCGTACTCTCCCCGACCGACGGCGCGGGCCGCCTCCGCCAGGCGCGACAAGGGTTCGGTCACTTTGTACGCATATCGCACCATGATGGTAAGGGACAGGAGCGTCGCGGCGATCACCATGGCGGCATTCGATGCGAGCGTTGCAGATATCCTTGAATTGTACTCGGTGAATGCATTGAGGGAATCCGCCATGAATGCGCTCTCGATGCGGCCAATGAGTTCCCTGGCCAAGTCGGCGCTTGTTTCCGCCTGCTCGAACCGCTCAGCGTAGGCCGCGACATCGCGGCCCCGCTTGGCCTCCACGCTCCCTTCGGCGTCAACCAAGAAACGATCCATAAGGCCGCCTACCGTTCGCTGAAGCAAGACCGTCTCGTCCGGGCGGGTCGTGCGATCAAGTTTACGAACCTGTTCCGCCAGCAGGGTAGAGTCTCGTATATATTGCCGCAATGAATCCGACCCCTTGTTGGTAAGGTACTGGCTGAGACTTGCTTCGGTATTGGCCAACGAGTCTTTCAGTTCCTCCATGACAAGGTTATTCCGAAACAGTACTTCGACGCTTCTCGCAAGAACGGACGACGCGAGCCCTGTATACAACGTCGCAAGGGTAAGTATAAGAAGGACTACAGTTGAATTGGTAATGATTTTCGCGCGTACGGAGCCGGGAATCATTGGTTGGACTCCTGCGCCGTTCGAACCGAGAACCCTGCCTCTATAGACGGCATGGAAGGGAGACCGGCGCGCAACCGAGGTAGCGATGCCATCGCTTCACGTCCAATCCAGCGGGAGTCTACTACGATGCTTGCGACGATGACTCCCCTGTCGATATAGCGGAGAATTTCTGGAGTCTCATCCGTACCGACTATGAG